>JBAXDE010000200.1:0-4509 GCA_037141115.1 Methanomicrobiales archaeon
TTTGGGAGTAAGCCCTCCCGCCTCGTTATGAGTTGGCGGGAATCAAGGTTACTACTCCCCACCAACAGGTTATCGACCGCTCACACCTCTGCGAACTGTTGCATCCCGACAAGGTGACCGGGGCAGAGGCACTTGCATGCAGTGTTGCCCATGCCATCATCCCGCCTGGAGAATCCACGCTTCCCCACATCCTGAAGAGATCCACGGAACTCTATTACATTCTTGAAGGATCCGGAGAGATGCACATCGACAAAGAAGCAGCACCTGTCTCACCGGGCCAGATCATCCTGATCCCACCCCATGCCCGGCAGTGGATCAGGAATACCGGAAACGAAAACCTGGTCTTCCTCTGTATCGTCTCACCAAAATGGGAGGCAGCCGATGAGGTACTTGTTCCTTAAAAAACGGATCATTTTTTTTAACCGAATCACCGGGCAGGGTTATTAACCATCTCTTTTTATAGATCTTAGGCAATGCTACCGTATGGATGCCGTTCCGTTCACATCGCTCCAGCGAACACGGATCTTCTTCTTTTTGATCCTGTTTGCAGCAGCACTCTGGGCAGTATTCCTGATCCGCCAGGGAGAGATCTTTCAATTTTCCCTCATGTTTGCCCTTATCGCAGGATTGAACCCGGTCTTTGTCTTTCTGGATGTGAAGAGTTCGCAGAAGATGCGGGGCTGGATATTCTTTTACCTCATGGTTCTTGTGGCATTGTTATGGGCAACGTTCCTGATGGTCCAGGGAGTCCTGCTCTGGGTAAGCGTGATGCTCTTTATTGTTGTCAGCGGCATGTGCCTGATTTCCCTGGTTATGGAAGAACCGGATCTGACTGCAGTCCCGGCATCCTCATGAGCCTCCTCACCAAGGAGGGAATGGCACGAATGGGATGAATGAAAGATTTACAAAATCTCCATGCAATGATACTATATGAGCGGAAACGAGGGGAAGAAACCTCATTACATCTCAAAAGACCGGCTCGAAACAATTGATGATGCGATCTTTGCATTTGCCATGACCCTGCTCGCCTTGGGGATACAGGTACCTGCAGCTCTTACATCCCAGGCTGCTGTAGAACTTCCCGGGTACATCCATCAACTCATCCCGCAATTCATTCTCTTTGTCATTGCCTTCCTGGTACTGATCACCTTCTGGATCGAGCATCACCGCCAGTTCCATTATCTCCGTATTGTTGATCCCACCATCCTCTCGCTCAATGTCGCCATCCTGATATTCACGGTCCTGATCCCCTTCTCAACCGACGTTGCTGGGAATTATGACCGGGTGGAGATCGCAGTAGTCATCTTCCATGCAAATATCTTAATCCTCGGGGCACTTTTTGTTGCCCACTGGAAATACATCTCCCGGAGCACTCATCTCTGCGATGCTGAATTTGATGCGGCTTCGCAGGAAAAACGGTTCTGGATCCTTGCAACCATCCCGGCGATTGCGATCTTCGGGATCATGGTATCATTTGTCTCTCCCCCGTATTCCCTGCTGGTTTACATTATGGGCCTGATAATCTTCGTCATCAGGGGCAGGATCTCCCGTTACCAGGAACAAAAAAAGCAGCTGACCATTTTTTAAGAGAGGAAAAATGAACCGGATCAATTTTGAAAAAAACTGAATAATTTCATTACTTTTTCCTTTGTTTTCGTTCAATTGAAGTATCCGTGGTCCCTCTCGCAATACAAAGCCCTTGCGAGGGGAATCTTGAGAAGAACTCCGTCTGTGCATTTCATGCGGTTATCAGGATGGTAACAGGCATGATAGGAAAGAGTCATGCCGTTTCATAAAAAAAACTGCTCATTGGCCAGCACCCCGGTCACTCTATCGCGGGGGTCTTCCGGTTTTTTACCGGTTACAATGGGCCAAGGATATTATTCTCTTTTAATATTGACGGGGGGGAGACACGGCGAAGGGTCAGGGGGGGTCCTGAAGGGGGTTTGACAACGATTGAGATTAACTGCCGGGGAACGAGCGGGGCTTTGGGATTGATGCGGATGACTAAGAGTTCCTTGTCCTCAAGCCGGTTATTGGGCTTGCCAATCTCGTTGGTCACTTGCATTATCCCCCAGCTACCGGCAGGCGGATCGCCCCGGTAGCCATTCACCGGGACAAGGGTTTCGGTCCGGATTGCATCGGCATAGACGATAGAGAGGTTCTCCATGTTGACGGGTTTCTCTCCCGGGGCAAGCCCGACGGTAAAAGTAATCGTATCGATAGTTCCCCCGGCAATACCATCACCGGTCACCTCGCCGGTCGTGTACAGCACCTGGCCGGGTTGGAAATTAACCGCATCAGGCGCCGATCCGGGAGGTTCTTCGTCCGTGCAGCCGGCTATAAGAACTGCTGCGATCAGCATGCCCGCCAAAAAAAGAGACAGCCACTTCACGATAAAGATCTCCGACAAAATCTGATAAGAGAGGTGAGAATGGTTCTTATAAAAATACTTGCACCGACAGAAGAAAGGGATGTTAAAGAACTTAAAATATGGGTGGATGGAGAGCGGGTTTCTTAAGAAACAGTTGCCGGATAAAAAAAGTGAGAAACCAAAAAGGATGCCGGTAAAAAAGTGAGAACTGCCTAATCCCAGTAATTTTTTACAAAGAGTTTTGATCTCCGGACCTTTGGAGTAAAGTGACGGAGTGCGAGCGGTACGATAAGAACGGTCACGATGATGTTGCCAACGAGCCAGAGCATGAACGTGCTCCCGATCTGGCTGGATGGGATGACATTGCCCAGCGCGAGGGTATAAGCCCCCCATGCTGCGCCCACGATATTATTGATCAACACCCCAAAGAGCAGCACCAGTGTCCAGTCCCGGCGGTTCTCCATGTTGAGATCCACTTCAAAGGTTCGCAGGGCAACAAGCGGAATGAGCACCTGCAGGAGGCCGGCAATCGACCAGTAAATTGCCACGTCGACAGGAATGATCCCATTGGTGGAGAGCAGCCCGGAACCGATAAAGGTACCGGCATAGGCTGCAATCGCACCGTAAGCACCAAACCAGAGGGTGAAGAGGATCATAAATGCGACAGCAATATAGAGCGCAGATACACCGGCAACGCTGCCGGGCAGGACAATTACACAGAGCCGGGCGATGATGGCATTGACGATGATAAGGACGAGGGTGAGGATGACAAAGGAATATGTTGGTTCACGGGCGTTTTTCATACATTCTCCTGTATTTCATATTGTGTGCCTATATAAATAGTATTTATTGTCATGAGGATACAGAGCGAATCAGGATCTCTGATTTTTCCGGATATTTCCTGTGCGATTTACCGATCAGCAATTTTTATGACTGCGACTGCGAATCTATAGACTGGAGAATGTTGCCGGTCTTATGACTCTACAAAACGATACTGCACGGGATACTGCATCTGCAGAAGAGATGCTGCTCATTGAGAAGGCTGCCCGGGCCCTTGACTCGCGCCGGGATGCTGGTCTTGACGGGCTTGTCGGGGGCCTGGACTCGGTCATCATCGCCACGGAAACAGATCATCTCGTACCGGCAACCTATGAACTGCTGCGATATACCGGCCTCACCTGCAGAGAAGCTTTCTTTGAAGCGGACTCGCAGAGTTACGTGCTCGGCTTACCCGGTTCGGCCTCCCTTGTTGTCCGTTCTCGGAGTGCCCGGCCCAATCCGTTTGCCAGCATCAACAAGGCGCGACTGACCGGTCCCCTCCCGGACACCCGGCTCGAGACGTTTGTTTTTACCACATCAGATATTGGGGAGTACGTAGCCATCCAGAAAATACGCGGAGTGGAATTCCTGACTCCTGAACCCCAGGTATCGGAATATTTTTCCTATATCCAGACCACGCCTTCGCCCTACACGGGGAATTCGATCGGATTTATCGAGTGGCTGGATGATATGCGGACCTATGCACCGGCGGGATCAACCACCGTATCCCCCGACATCAGCAAACCGGCTCACCGGTACCTGAACAATATCGGAAGGCTCGATCATGCTGCAACCCGGGTGAAAGCAGAGGATCGCACTGCGGCGATCCTGGAGTTCATCTCCCTGACCAGTTATCATTACGATTTCGGGGTCCATGTCAAATCACAGAACTCGATCACGAGCGTTGCGAGACGAGATAAAGAGGATTTTGCCATGGTCTTTACTTCCGGCATTACTCCCTATACCAGTGATGAGGCATCCGGGCCAACCGAGAGATTTATCAAGGATTTCGGGACCCGGGTGCATCACATGGCCTTCCAGACCGAGAAGATTGAAGAGACCATTGCTGCCCTGAAAAAGGATGGTATGGAGTTCCTGCTCGAACTGGTGGGTTCCGAGAGCGATGGACTCATGCAGATCTTTTCCGAACCCTCCCACCACACCCTGATGGTGAACGAATATATTCACCGCTTCGGGAGTTTTGACGGGTTTTTTACCCGGAGTAATGTAGAGAAGCTCACAGAAGCTACGGCCCGGCAATAATTTTTTGTGACTATCTACACTGACCCCAGAGCTACTGATGGGACAAACGGTTC
>JBAXDE010000201.1:0-4502 GCA_037141115.1 Methanomicrobiales archaeon
CTAAACTATTTAACATGACACTGCTCATAGAAATTCAATAATATTTGAATTACTTTTTGCGGAGTGTTAAGACAATGGTTTCCCCAGAAGAGATACAAAAGTACAGTGTTCGGATGAAAGAGATTCTCTGGCTGACAGGTTCACCCATCGGTGTCAGGCTGCAAAAAACTGCCGAACCGGTTCCCGGCGCCGAGCCGGCTCAGGGACACCGGTACTGCCAGGCGCTCATGCGAGCCCGGCACGGCGATCATGTGATGGTCAATGCCTCGACAATATCCTGCCCGGCAGCAGCCCGGGCATTCGGGTTCCGCCCGCTCCCCGAGCCATTAAAGACCGGAAAAGGTTTGATTGGTTTTGGTATAACAGCCGAAGAATCGGTTGGAAAGACGATGTTTGAGCAGATGCCGGTGCTCGGCATGGGAGAGATCGCGCAGCTCGATGTATTCCCTCTCGACAAAGCGGTGAATGTGCCGGATATTGTCGTTGTCGAGGACGAAGTCGAGAAACTGATGTGGATCGTTCTTGCGTACATGCATGCACTGGGTGGAAAACGTGTTGACGCTTCGACTGCCGTGTTGCAGGCGACCTGCGTCGATTCCACGGTGATCCCGTTTCTCGAACAGCGGCTGAACTTCGGGTTCGGCTGTTACGGGTGCCGGGACGCAACCGATATCGGGCACAACGAGACGGTCATCGGTTTTCCCGCATCGTTCCTGCCTGCAATTGTTGAACACCTTGAATACCTGAACAAAAAAGCACTACCGCAGTCCCGGGGCAAACATGCACTTACCGCTCTCAAAAAGCAGCTCGGTGGTGTGAAGGAAGAAGGATCCTGCGCATCGCTGTGACTTTGAGGAGATACATTCTTCCTTTTTGCACCGTACAGATCTTTGAGAATCTGTAAGGGGAGACTAGATATGAAGGCAGAACACGGAGCATCGATCCATCTCAGTATTCCCTTTTACCGGCAGCATTATGACTTCACGTGCGGTCCGGCTTCATTGATGATGGCAATGAAGTACCTGGATAACGACCTGCGACCCGGAAAAGATCTGGAGATCGACATCTGGAGGGAAGGAAACCTTGTAGCCGTCCTGGGAACCAGCAGGTTTGGTCTTGCGTATTCTGCGGAAGTCCGGGGATTTTCTGCCAGAGTGACCAGCAACACCAACGGGATTGATTTTGTTGATAAGTTCGTTCCGCCACTTGAGGGTCCAGCCATGCAGTTGCTTGAGGAGCAGTTTTACGAACGAAGAGCGCGATGCAGGAAATCAGGGGTTCGTGAAAGACAGCAGACAATCGCGGGTAAAATCCTCCGTGAATCTCTTTTTTCGAATCACGTTCCCCTGATAGTGACTAACTCATCCTTCTCCAGCAAAGAAGACTTGCCCCACTGGGTTGCAGTGACCGGCATTGATGACAAATTCTTGTACTATAACAGTCCTGCTGATGCGAGACTCAAAAAGAGAAAAATTCACCTTTCCGCCCTTTCAGAGTTTGTCGGGTATCATGGGGATCAATCCATGGTCGAGGTCTGGAGACAATAATTCCCTGCGGTTTTACCTGAATAAGACTTTTACGGTAAGACCGGCGGATAATGCGGATATCAGAAGAAAAAAACTTTGGAATTAGAGTATCCCGTTCCCGTAAATTTTGACAATATAGTAAACTCCGATCACGATGAAAACCGCAGCCACCGCTCTCCGTATCCATACCTCAACAGCACCGATTTTCTGAACAATCCCACTGCACTTCCCCACACCCTTCACAAGCAGGTACGAGATCACGATGACCGGCAATCCGGTCGCGAGAGCGAAGACGGCAGGGATGAACACCGGGTCCCCGGCACCAATGGCGAGCGGGATGAGCATGGCAAAGAAGAGCACAGCGGAGAACGGGCAGAATGAGAGTGCGAAGATAACCCCCAGCAGGAATGCGCCAAGATATCCCTTCTCTGCCAGCCGTGCCGAAATACCGGACGTGAACCCGGAGAACCAGTCTCCCCCGGGCACCCGGTCAAGCTGAATGATATCAAGCAGGTAAATGCCGCATAACACGAGGAACGGCCCGAGCAGGAGTTCCCCATAGTGCTGGAGCCCGAGTGCGATGAACTGGATGTTCATCCCGAAGAACACGATGACAGAAGCGACCGCGATATACGCCGCCATCCGGCCGAGCGTGTATACAAATCCGGCGAGAAGTGTGTGCCGGCTATTATCAATCTTTTTCGAGATGAAGGCGATGGCGGTGATGTTGGTCGCGAGAGGACAGGGACTGATGGCGGTCATCAGCCCGATGAAGAATGCGGCAACAAGAGGGACGGGATTTTCTCCCATGGTCCCGAGGAATTGCAGGAGATCCATGTCAGGAGAGATCCCCATTCAGGCGTTTTGAGATAAGGGCCGTGAGATAGAAATTGTATTTCTCTTTCTCCCCGGTCAGGTACCAGACATCCATGTCCTGTTGCTTGTGGAACCCGTTATTATCGTAAATCCCAATCCAGAGCGATGACCCGGTCACGCCATACTTTGCTGCAAGTGCGGCGTTCTCAGGAAGATCGTAGTTGATATGGGCGAACACGAGTCGTCCCGATGCGAGTTCGGCTTTGAAATTGTTATTCACCGTCTTTTCCGCGAGGTCGCCAACTGCAATGCAGGACGTGCACTGGGAGTTGCCGTGGAAGTGGAATACCTCAACCCGCTCAACGGTGCTATTGGCACTGGTTGTGGGCACGGTTGCAGATGCTGCTGCACCCAGATGCGGTGACGAGTCAGTGCAGCCAGCCACAAATCCGAACGCGATGATCAGGATGATAATTATTGCTAATGGGTAAATCCGTTGAAGGTCTGTCATAATAACTCACAATAAATATTCAGTCGTTGTCTGTGGAGGAGAGACGCATTGGGGAAAACAAGGTCTCATCCGGGTTCTTCTGTGCATTGTTTTCATTACGATCTTCGGGCCGCATAATCAATCGTTATCCGCAAGAAGGGACCGCATCACGCCGGATACTTCTGAAGACAGGTTGTCGGTTCGTATGAGTGCAAGGCAGCAGACCTCATCCTTGTTCATCCAGCTGACAAGAGCAAGTTTGTCCCCGTCACGGATGTTCGCCCGTCTCCGGACCTCTTTGGGAATCACAACCTGCCCCCGACTGTCAATGGAGAGCACTGCTTCAACCTGGCAGGTCACCGGATTGCTGTCAGCATCACACGATTGGCCGGGCGGGTTTTTTGTCATACCGGTCACGTGGTAGTAACAACGTACTTCTTTCCCTTTTCGGTGAGCCGGTAAATGATCCAGTTGCCCTGTTGTTCGGAATCGATAAGCTCGTTCTCTTTCATAATATTCAGATGATACGACAACTTTGAACCGGCGATTCCGATGCATTCCTTGATTACGCAGACACAGAGCGGCTGGATTGCAAGCAGGTAGAGAATAGAAATCCGCACCGGATCGGAAAGTGCATGATGCGTAGCACTTATCTTTTCGATAGTATTCTTTGATGGCAGACGCTCACCCAGCCCTTTCACTCCTCCGACCTCATCGAGATCGCACTGGATTGGTCCGGGGATCTCCGTCCGGCACATGGGCTCTTTTTTGGATTTTACTGCGGGTCGTTTTGTCGCCATACTCTCCCCTACCTATTTCAAACTAATATGAAATGCGTAGCTATAAATATCTTGCCCGGTAAATTTGGATTCAACTAAATTTGAAATTTTTAAGTGAGGATAACAAATGGCTCTCTGTCCTGGGTGTGTCGGGTGGGGCGAGGATCCCCCGGTTCTTTTTTTAAAGCAATAATTCCGGATTTATTCCGGCTTTAGATACGGACTCGCAGATGCATCTTCCAAAACCACGAGGAAGGAGAATATGGAAAATTATCATACATCAGTACGGATTATTTGTAATTTAATTGCAGAAAACAACAGAAAAAGAATGACAGAAGAAACGCACGCTCCCCGGTATCGCAAAACAGCACGTACCGGAATGCCCGCTGAAGTCCTTGCCCGGTCAGTTGCCAGTGCTCAAAGGTGTGGTGTCTTATCGTGACTCGCATCAACACAAATGAATCCGGCATAGAGACCGTCACGCTCCAGATCGGCGGGATGGACTGCACCTGCAACGCTGACCTGCTTGCCAGGAAACTGGATGCGCTCGCCGGCATACGGGGCCATGAGATCACGCCGGTTACCGGCCAGGCACGGGTCAGCTATGACCCGGCGGTCATCAGCGTCCAGGAGATCATCCGGACTGTCGCAGAAGCGGGGATGACGGCCTCGCTGGTGCGCAGTGAGGGACGGACAAGCACCTGGTGGCGCGAACCGCAGCAGTTGGCCCTGTATGGGTGCGGGATTATCACCCTCATCGCGTTCATCACGGGTTACTCAGGTGTTCCGCTCCTTGTCACCAATGGGCTTTACCTTCTCGCCGTTCTCGTCGGGGTTTACTACCTCCAGTCCCGTGAACCCATAACGAGGCCAATCTAATCTCCTTGTATC
>JBAXDE010000202.1:0-4467 GCA_037141115.1 Methanomicrobiales archaeon
ATTTGCCAGTAAACCCGAAAGGTTGGTTTGCCCTATTTTTTGGAGGGGATACGCAGCCGCGGCAAATTTTACACCCGCGCCGGAGGCAATAGTCCACCTCTCCCAGATAACTCAGGACACGACAACATCCGCATACCCTTTCCTGCCGGATACTGCTCTTGCATTCTTCCTTGGTGGCGTGATGGTAATTTTCGTCCTGCTCTGTTACGAGGCATATCTCTGGAAACGGCTGTAAGGACAGATCCGGATACCCCCCTCTTTTTTTAAAAGTATAAAAAAATCCATAAATGGTCTGACCTTATGGTCCTAAATGAATGTACGAAAAAATGAATGGTATCATTTTTTTAAAACAATAAGAAATTTTCTTTTTCTACTCCCACAGGGAATGTAACCCTATATCCGGAAAAGCAATGTAATCATTATACTTCCCCCAAACGAAGGGGGAGATTCGTGTTCGTGAGGGGCCTGACTTGCTGAAAGTAAACCGACCATATTTGATTGTCGTGAGTACTGATACGATGAGATGGAACAACCTGACATTCCAATGATAATCTGATCAAAACGCGGCGGAAATGCGCCTTATGAAGCAGCGGCATTTATCGTATTTTGAAGAATGCGGTAGGTAGGCATCAGCCCCATCGATAAAATTGTGAGGGGAACCGGATCCTAATATCCCTAAAGAGGATGATTTATTCCGGTTTTTTTAACCAGTAGTTATCTGGCCATGAAATTTTTGAAATCTTCAAACGATAGTGCAGGAAATAGGAAATTGAGTTTGGAGTGGAATATCTTCATTGCTTTGGTGCAAAGTCGCTCCTTTCAGTGGATTTTAAGGAAAGATCAAAAAAAAGGTTTTATTTTTAATTTCGTTTCATGACAAAAACAGCTGCAAGTCCGGCTCCCGCAAGAGCAACAAACGCTGTTATCGGCGATAAAGGAGACTGTGTAGCGGTTGGCCAGGGTGTTGCCATGGTTGTCGGGACTTTGGTAGTCTTAACTGCCGCGGCAGTTGTTGGAACAGCAGTTATCTCGGGAGTTGTTGCTGCACCGACATGGAACGTCTTTGTTCCAATGTACCCTTTTGCATCCGAAAAGATGACGTCATAATCCCCGGCTCCGATAACCGTTACCTGTTTGGTAAAGATACCTGCTCCGTTCTGGATCTGTTCTTTCGTACCAATCCATTCGTCCCGCAGGGTCATCCCGTCGGGCCCACGCACTTCGATCTTAACGCCGCCGTTGCCCAGCTTGTAGATAGATCCTTCGATACGAAGCGCTCCTTCCGGCTCCTGGGTCATGGGGGAGGTGATGGTGATATCACCGGAACGGTCGATAATTTTTATCAACTGCATGGTCATTGAATCCGAGCGAAGTCGTGGTTCATCGCTGCCCGTGTACTGGACTTCCACCTTGTAATTTCCCCCAGGTAGACCTTCTGTATCCAGGAGTTTGTACTGGGTGAGCTGATTCTCCTGGATCGTGATGGGCTGGCGGCTTACTTCGGTTGCTGTATATTGGGACTGGTAAAAGACAATATTGAACGTGGTCCCGGCAGGGAAATCACTGTCAATGGAACATTTCAGCGGGAGACCCGACTGGATACTTTCCGGGCATTTGAGGTAGAGACCGTACGCAGATGCCGTTGTGGTGAGACACATCAGCAATATGGCGATGAGGATGATTCGTTTCATGTTTAAAGCATCGAAGGCAGAAAATAAAAGGGTATCTTTTGGATCCTGCCACAAGAATATGAAGATGGGAAAAGATGAACGGTTCAGCACATGCCGATAAAATTATTCAGCAGGCGAAGACCGGTAGCACCACTCTTCTCCGGGTGGAACTGGACCCCGAATGTGCTGCCTTTGCCTACCGATGATGCAAAGGGGCAGATATAGTGCGTGGATGTGAGCGTGTTCCCTGGCGTGGTATCAGCATAATACGAGTGGACGAAATACACGTACTCGTCGCTGCCGAATCCTGCAAAGAGGGGGTGATCGGGATTGGTGAGGGTCAATGAATTCCATCCCATGTGGGGCACTTTCTGGCCGTGAACCCGGGGGAACTTTCGTACGCTGCCCGGGATAAGGCCGAATCCCTGGTGTATCCCGTGCTCTTCGCTCGTCTCCATGAGCATCTGCATGCCAAGACAAATTCCCAGCAGGGGAACTTCACGGGTTGAATCCAGTACGGTTGCCTTGAGACTGCCCAGTTGCTCCATACCTTCATGGAATGCCCCGACTCCCGGCAGTACAAGGCCGTCGGCCGATGCGATCTCGTCTGCATCACAGGTAATGATCGCTTGTGCGCCGGCTTTTTCCAATCCCCGTATTACACTGCGGAGGTTTCCCAGCCCGTAATCAATAATGGCTATCTTCGTCATCCGCCTTACCCTCAACAAGTCTCCATCTTCCTTCCGTGATCCACTCCATGGGTAATCCGTGGGTTGCCCGGTAACCTTCGAGCTTTGCAAGCCATCCCTTCCAGAGCTCCGGGTATTCATCTTCGATGATATGGATTAACGCCATATCGCTCGAAGGGCACATGAAACATCCGATCCGGTCCAGGTGATGTTCATACAGCACATTATACGGTGCCTTCTCCTGCATCAGGTACAGCCAGACATGGAGCGCAGTCCAGTTGTGGATGGGAGCGGCCGAGAGCTGCGCCCGTACATTCTTGTTGCGCCAGACCCGTTCGCTCTGGGCCCGGGCTGCCGACTCATACCGGCGCTGGCCGATGAACGAGAGGCACTGGCCCCAGTTGGCCTGGATCAGGTTTCCGACGGGAGTGAGTTTGCAGACCTTGCAGCACCACCGGGCATTAACAGCTGGAGGGCCCTGCCGTTCAAAGGTCTCCCAGAAGGTTGTGGTGCCATCGGAGCGGATGAGATCCAGGCCGTACCGCCGGGACGCTTCTTCGATATTGGCATAGGTTTCGGGAAATTCCAGGCCGGTATCGGCAAAGAGCATCGGGACTTTTCCTATTGCTTTTGTTACCACCAGCAGGGTTGCAAGACTGTCTTTTCCCCCGGAGTACGAGACGTTAGCCACCAGGTCCCTGTTTCGGCCGGCAACTTCCTGGACAAAGAGCATGGCGGATGCCTCGGTCTTCCGGAGTGCTTCTGCATTTGCCCGCACTGCATCATCCCAGCTGGCTGCACCCGGCATGATGGTGGATGCAATATTCCTGCGGGTCCTTACGATCTGCCCTTTCTCCATCCCCTCGGCAGTTGCCGCATCAACTTTTGCACGCCCGACCGCGATGCAGGTACCATCCTTTGTCAGGATAAACACTTCATCACCAACCCGGACATCTTTGTCAATGGACACGAGTCCCGGTGCAAGGACACTCATGCCCTGGTCACGGATGAACGGGACTGCCCCGTCATCCACGATTATAAAACGCTTTTTGGGAGTGAACAGAAGGCAGGCTTCGGGGCGGGGAACCGGTTCCCAGCGCCGCTGGTCCGGGAAATACCGTATAATTCCTGCTATCCCGCCACCAACAATGATCTCTTCCATGCGGTCCAGGTCCGGCACTTTGTTGAGAAGGGCGAGGTGACCTTCAGGG
Source organism: Methanomicrobiales archaeon (assembly GCA_037141115.1). Classification (GTDB taxonomy): domain Archaea; phylum Halobacteriota; class Methanomicrobia; order Methanomicrobiales; family Methanospirillaceae; genus Methanoregula. The sequence continues at coordinate 3,571 of JBAXDE010000202.1, forward strand.
ATCAGGGGGGCACCGAAATGGTCGGTATAGATCCGGTTGATGAGCTCGATATCGGCCGGGAATGCGGGACGGGCATCACCCGGGGGGGTTACCGGGACACTCCGGGTATCTTCCCCACAGGCACACTTTTCGGCAAGGACCGGCGCATGACAATGATCGCACCAGCGTAAAAGGATCTTCCCAAGATAGGACGGGGGCATCTGTCAGTACATTCGCGTTACAGAAATAAAAATTGAAGGGAAAGGGCAGTATTGATAAATACCCCGCTTTCTAAAAGTACACACAGAAATGATAGACACCTGGTTTTTTGCTGCACTCTGCTTTGGTTTTCTTGCACTCTGTGCTCTCCTGCGGGTGATCCCCGGCCCGGATCGGAACGACCGGATAGTCTCTCTCACTGCAGCGATCACCCTTGCCTCGGCAGCGGCACTGGTATGGAGTATTGGATCGGGCGATCTCTTCATTCTTGATGCGGCGATCGTTCTGGCGCTGGTTCTTTTTGCTGGCACTATCGGTTATGCGAAGTTCTCTGGAGGGAAAGGGCAATGAGTTCGTTCATTCTCGATCTTATCATCTGGGCATTGTTATTCATTGGTGCCGGCTTTGGCCTGATCGGGTTGATCGGACTCTTCCTTTTTCCGGATACCCGGAGCCGCATGTATACATCCGTTCGAGCAACGATCATCTGTCTGGCCGCTGTCGGGCTCGCCGGGTCCATCTATGGACTGAATGGATTGCAAACCTCAGGCGAAGCACTCTACCTCACCCTTCTCCTGTACCTTATTCTGCTGGTGATGGTAGTTGCTGTGGGAAACTATGTTGTTTCCCGGATCATTCTCGAAAAGACCGGTTCTCCTTCAGGAACACCGGAACCAGGTGAAAAGAAGCATACCGGCA
>JBAXDE010000203.1:0-4460 GCA_037141115.1 Methanomicrobiales archaeon
ATAATATATTTGTGACCGGATTTATACCTTCCCCCACTTTTTCGAGAGGATACCCCCTTTGGGCACCATCATCTCAAATCGCGCTCCCTTGCCCCGCTCACCGGTTTCACGGATCGTGGTGCCGGTAATATCCAGAATCTCCCGCGAAAGAGCCAGACCCATACCGGTATTTTTCCCAAAGCCCCGCTCGAAGATCTTCTCTTTATTCTCAGCAACGACACCATCGCCATCATCTTCGCACACGACAATATGATCGCCATCACGGTCTTCAACTGAGAACCGGATGGTTGTGATCTTCCTCCCGTACCGGATGGCATTGTCCATCAGGTTGTAACAGACCTTGGTGATGAGCGGGTCGGCAAACACTTCTGCGCCAGCAGGGAGATCGTTTTTCACCATGACCTGTCCAAGCGGGGCTTGCTTTGCCGCAGTGTCTACGATCGTACGGCAGTTCTGCCAGACGGGGGCATTGGCGCCGATCTTCTCGTATTCCCTGGTGAACTGGATCATGGCTTCGATCCGGGTACTCGCATTTGTAATCTTTGTAAAAAATTCCTCAAGGATTGGATCAGGCACTTTTCTCTGTAATATCCCGCGGAATCCATTTAATGTCAGGATCTGGTTGTTGATATCGTGCCTTGTGATGCCGGAGAGGAGAGTGAGTTTCTTGTTCGCCTGACGGAGTGCTTCTGCCGCCAGTTTGCGCTCGGTGATATCCTCTATCATGCAAAGATGACGCGGATGTGCTGTATCTTCAACTTTCACCGGGGCAATCGTCATGTTGATCCAGACAACAGCCCCATCACGATGAAGATAACGTTTTTCCATCCGGAATCCGGTTATTTTCCCGGCATTCAGCAGCGCCATACTATCAAGATCTGTCTGAACATCATCCGGATGCGTGATGCTCATCCAGTCGATTTTTACCATTTCTTCCCTTGTTCTGCCCGCAATTTTGGCAAACATAGCATTAACTTCATAGATATGCCCTGTTAGTGAATCAATCAGAGCAATCCCCAGGGGCGCTTCAAAGAACAGTTTTTTAAAACGGTCCTCACTTTCCCGCAGCGCCTCTTCTGCCGCTTTGCGTTCGGTAATATCCCAGAAAACACCACACACCCCTTTTACTTTGCCGTCTTTATCTCTTACCGGGGTCTTGATCGTGTGGACCCAGGTCTCCGTCCCGTTCTTGAGGTATCGCTCTTCAAACTCCTCGTTCTGCCCGGTTTCCATGACCGTAACATCGTCAGCGTGATACTTGGCAGAGAGGTACGGCGGGAAAAAATCTGCATCCCCTTTGCCCACCATATCCTTGGCATGAATACCGAGTTCCCGGGCGAAATTTTCATTCACTGAAAGGTACCGGGAATTCCGGTCCTTCATGAAGATCTTTTGGGGAATGTTCTCTACAAGGGTTCTGAATTTATCTTCGCTGTTCTGTAACGAATTAAGCAGGGTATCTCGTTCGGTCGCCGTCCGGGCAAGTTTGAGATTACTGTAACTGAGTCGGGAAATAAAATCCGTTATCTTCACAAGGTAGTCCATCAGCTCTCGTATTTTTTCCCTGCTGAATCGCGGAACCCTATGATAAGCAGATAAATACTCGTCCCGGTCAAAACCGTACTTATCAGCCTGTTCAATAAAAACAGATTCGTCAACGATCTCATCGTTATAGAAAAACTGGCCCGTAAAGATATTTCCCATATGCCGGGAGTCGATATAGAGCGGGGTTACCACATCCCAGAGATGGTTCCGGCATTTATAGGCAACATATTCTCCCTGTTTCATGTTTTTTGCAAGATGGAGATCGCTATCGGTACAAAACTGTGCAGTCTCCGGGTTAACCCGGTGGAAGCGGGTGCAGATCTCCTGCCAGCCGGTAGCCACCAGTACATTTCCCTTTGTGTCAAGGATCGCCGTTACCATGCCGGTCAGCCGGGTAAAATCATCCATGAGCTGCTGGAGTACCTGCGTGTCGATAATATATCCTAAATCCAGGGTCCTGATATCACCTTCCGGGGCAAGGAGACTCTCCAGTTTCTGCCGGACACGTCCCTCACTCTGCCGTAGTGCAAGTTCCTGCCGGGTCAGTTCATCCATATTAGTTCGGAGTTCCTCTTCGGTTGCCGTAATCTCCTCATAAGAGGCATGGAGTTCTTCGTTTTTCTTTAAAAGGTCCTCTTCGGCACGCTTCCGGTCGGTGATGTCCAGCAGGGAGGCGATGCTCTTCTTCGTACCAGGAATGACGCCGATGGAGAGGTAAATAGCGCGGATATAACCGGATTTTGTGACAAAACGGAACTCATAATGAGTAAATGCTTTCGCCTCATCCTGCATGCGGAGCCGGTTCTGGGCGAGCATCCGTTCCAGGTCGTCCCTGACTACAAACTCGGTCCAGCTCTTCTTCCCCTCGATATCGTCTTTTGAAAAGCCGCTGAGTTGTGCGAAGCCGTTATTGGCGAGGCTGATAATCCCGCTCTCTTCGAGGACAACTGTCGCGGTGCCGGTATTCTCAAAGACAGTGCGGTATTTCTCCTCGCTTTCGCGCAGATTCCGCTCATGTTGGGTGAGCTGATCGAGGGTCTGCCGTAACTCCTCTTCAGTCACTGTTATCTGTTCGTAAGAGGCTGCAAGCTCCTCGTGAGATTTTTTAGCATCCACTTCCACCCGCTTCTGCTCAGTGATATCCCGTATAGATTCAATGGCGCCAATAGCAGTCCCTTTGTCGTTATAAAGAAGGGCTGCTTTTCCAAGCAGAATGGAATATCTCCCCAGAGGACGGGGAAGCGTGGTCTCTGCGATGAGGATCCCGCCCTCTTTTTTGATGACTGCATATTTGCCCCGTGTGAGTTCTTCATCGGGAATGGATACGAGGTTGATTAAGATCTGGCGGCGCTCCCCATAAAAGGGGATGGCATATTCATAATTTCCCCTTCCGAGCATCTCGTTGGCAGGAACCCCGGTCATCTCCTCGATTGCCCGGTTCCACGCAATCACTATTCCTTCCCGATTAATGACAAACGTTGCATCCGGGAGGAACTCAATTATATCCGCAAGTTCCCGCTTTGATTCCCGTAGTGCCACGTCCTGCCGGGTCAGTTCATCAAGATTAGCACGAAGTTCCTCTTCCGTTGCAGTAATCTGCTCATAGGAGGCATAGAGTTCTTCGTTTTTCTTTAAGAGTTCCTCTTCAGCACGTTTCCGATCGGTGATGTCTGTCAACATAGCAAAGGAACCCTTAAACAAACCATCATCACCGATAAGCGGCGTTGCTGATACATTGAACGTCCGGATAGTCCCGTCCTTTATTCTGAACCGTCGTTCGTATATGCCGGGTTGGGCCTGCATCCGCTGCTCGATTTTCAACTGGTGGTCAGCAAGTTCTTCATCGTACATAAAGGACGGGATCATTTTTCCGAGCATCTCATCAACCGTGAGCCCGAGCATCTCTGCCATGCGTGTATTGGCGTAAGTAGTAACAAAATGCTCATTCATTGCCAAGATGCCTTCGTGGGAAGTTTCGACAATGCGGCGGTACTTCTCCTCGCTCTTTTGTAATGCATTTCCAATAATATGCCGATCTACCGCCGACTTGATCTTGTGCGTGAGTTCGGCAAACTGGCTCTTTGGTTCACCGCCTTTCTGGAAATAGAAATCCGCACCGCTGTTGATCGCCTGGATGACCACTTCTTCCCTGCCCCGCCCGGTGAACAGGATAAACGGAACCGGACCAAAGCGTTTCCTTACTTCAATAAGGAACTGGATACCGTCCATGCCGGGCATCTGGTAATCGGAGATAATGGCATCGAATTTTTCCTGTTCGAGCAACCGGATACCTTCGGCTGCGCTCAGTGCGGTTGTTACGGCGAAATCTCCGGAAGCCTCAAGGAACAGTTTGCTGATATCGAGGAGGGAAGGTTCGTCATCAACGTAGAGGACCCGGATTACCGCTGCCATTATGCACTCTTCCTGCTCCGGCTTGCTCCGGCTTGCTCCGGCTTGCTCCGGCTTGCTCCGGCTTGCTCTGGGAGATGGGTAGTCTTGATTTTTTTCATCGTCTCACATCGTATGAATACGTTATTTTCCTGTGCGCTCATTATCACAGGAGTGAACATCCGCCGAAATATCACGTATTCTCGCAAATTTTTTCCAGGATCCCGTTTTTATTTCATCTTATAAGTTGGTAAGTGATGAAAGGTGGTAAGCAGTTTTAATGATTATGATGAGGTGGGGTTCTTTCCCGTAGATAAGATCATCTGGTATCCGGGGTGCTGGATCCTGAGGGAAAATACGCCCAAATCTGCCCCCGTTTATCATACCCCTATCCGGAAAACCCCGTAAAATCGTCCGTTTTGGGGCAACTGAAAACGGGGGCAATATATCGCTCTGTTTGCCAAAATACGGCAGTGTTTTCGCCAATTCGTTTTTGATCCACTAAACGCGAAAACGCCAATCCAATT
>JBAXDE010000204.1:0-4445 GCA_037141115.1 Methanomicrobiales archaeon
CCCAGTTCATTCTGCTGCCGTTCTGTCAGGTTTCCCGGATTTTTTAACCAGATAAAACGCGTTTTTCGTAGGATCTGGTTGACCGCTTGTTCCTCACGACGGACTGCATCAACCGCTTCATTCATGATTTTCATCACATGGAATTTGTCAAAAGTGATTGAAGCTGCTGGAAAGTTCTCTTCGATTCCTTTGATAAATGCCGGGGACATATCGCAGCAGAATCGTTGGACATTCTCTGGTTTTCCATCGTGTACAGAAAAATCCTCCTTGAACGATGAGACCACCGATGCATCTTTTCCTTTACTGATGTGAATTACTTTAGAGTTGTCCAGATTTACCACCAAGGACACATACTTATGCCCTCGTGTGCACGCAGTTTCATCAATGCCGAGTGAGGTTACTGATGAGAGATCCTGCTTGGATAACGCCTCTTCAACATAATGCCCAATGACTCGCCAGATCCGGGTATCATGCTCATCAATATGCTCTGCAATTGATGATATGGTCATCTTACGCGCCAGGAGCACCATCAATGCATCCATCCATAAAGTAAACCCGCTCTGTTCTCGGGCCCATGGAACGTTTACCTGTTGAATTCCACATCGCTTACATTGTACACGAGGAACACGACAATGGAGATATGTCTTGAATTGGAAGAAATTGAGATGACGCCATATTTTTTCGCTCGTGTCATATGGGGTGCATTCAGGTATTTTACAATCAGGGCAGTTAAATCGTGAACCTGGGATAAAATCGATCCAGATATCGAGTCGTTTCGTATCCGGTGAAAAATCTATTTTTTCTATAAACCATGGATCTTGAATATTGAGAGCCATCTGGAAGAGTTCTTCTGGGAGAAGTGACATGGACTATCCATTTTAGATAGGTGCAATATTTACTATAAGTTACCCATTCATTTCAGCGAAGAGCCGTTTTTTACCTGCCGGCATCCGATAACGTCCTTTTATCACAAGGGAGTCTTGTTTGATTAGCGAATTTGATGGCAGGACAAAACCCATCCTATGAATTTAAGAATGTCCACAACAATTTTTTACCAGGGTTAAATACATTGCAGCAGAGAGAATATAAGAAAGCATCCGGCAGTCACGCATCAAAAATGATCCGGTTCCGGCACTCTGGTCCATCCCTGCAGGTCACCGATAAGGAAGTACGGGCATGAAACATTCGACATTATTTATTGGCATGGTCTTTCTCATCCTCATGGCCCTCACGGGCATTACGTCAGCTGATACGGGAGCAGACGCTGCGAATACCTCTGCCGTCACCACAACAACTACCGGAAAGCCCGGGGGCAGTGTCTATTTCGAGACATATCCCGAGGGAGCCACGGTCTGGCTGGACAACATCAATTTGGGAACCAGTTCCTTTACGTACTTCTCCGAAAAAACAGGAACAAGAGATGTGCTTATCCGGAAAAAAGGGTACGAAGACTACACGGGCAACGTCACCATCATTGATGGCAAACGGGTCCTGTTTTATGCCCGGCTTACGCAGGTTTCCAATAACCTGAATGATACAAAGACCCCCACGATTCCCGTGACGACCGTCACAACCATCTGGAAGTCAACCATGCGTATTCCCACTCCCTGGCCAACATCCACACCGGAATCACCGGTTGATCCATCGATCGTTCTTGGGGCAATTGCGATCGGCATAGGGTTCTTTGTGCTCACTCGCCGATAATTTTTCCGGTGCGGAAATTTTTTGGGGGATTTCCGGTTAAGAACATCACGGATCGGAACGAAAACTTCTGGGGGATTGCAGGAGAAGGGGATCGGAAAAATGGGTAAAAATAACGTCGATACCCGGCAGAAGATTTACGGATCCCAGCCTTAAAACATACCTTCTTTTCATTTCAGCATGCCTCAGGTCGATCCAGACAGAGATCGCCCCTCCAATTGCGCCTAATTGCGCACATTTGGCTCTCTGTCGTTATTTTCTAAAATAGGGAGCCTTTGCGGGCAGAAAAAAACGAATTTACATCCAGTTTCGCTGAATTACGCACATTTTTCTGGATCTTGCGGATTCCGGGCAATGGTCCACCGTCGGAGAGTACTATTTCTCTTCCCGTCCTGTTCCTGGCACTGGGCCTTCGGCGATACCGGCGTGGGGGTGCTCTGGTCTTCGAACGTTCATCAACGGAGGATATCCTCTCACGGTTGGAGGGCTATCCGGAAAAGTGGGGTTCCTTTCAGTGAACGCCCGGAAATACGCACTGGCATGCGATCCTCAATCCAAAGCGGTCTAAAGAGGTATATTTTGGAGCCCGTTTTATGCTGAAATATTCAAAAATGATTGCATTTTACGCGTATCTGAGAAACAGGGGTATGTTTTTTCGCAAATACGGTATAAAATCACCGGTTGAGGGGGTAAACGGAGACTGAAATGGGCTGCGTTGGGAGACACTCAAAAAAGGGGTACTCTTTGAGAGAGATAATCACCAGTCCCCCAGTTTACCCCGCCCTTTTGCGATCTCCTTTCCGAGTTTCGTGATTCCTTTCCAGCGTTTCCTCTCCGACCGGGCAAGCCCGATCTCTGCCTTGTCCTGTTCAAACGCCAGCTCCCGCACGAGCCGGTGGAAATTCTCCAGCCGTGATGCCGAAAGGGTACCATTGCGTACTGCCTCCTGAACGGCACAGCCCGGCTCCTGTTCATGCCGGCAATCCGAGAATCTGCAGCTCTCTGCCAGTTCAGGGATCTCGGGGAACGTGTCGGCAATTCCGGTCGAGGCCGTACCGATACCGACTTCCCGGATCCCGGGATTGTCGATCATGAGCGCTCCGCCTTTCAGGACAAAGAGCTGGCGGACGGTTGTAGTATGCCGCCCCTTACCATCATAGTCCCGGATATGCGAGGTCTCCTGGACCGGTTTGTCCATGAGCCGGTTGATCAGCGTTGACTTGCCGACACCTGAGGACCCGATGAGGACAATCGTTGTACCCGTAGTCAGGAACTCCGCGAGCCGGCCAATCCCTTCGCCGCTCATGGCACTGATCGGGATCACCGGTACGCCGGAGGAGACCAGACCGATCTCCGCCGCCAGCAATGCGGGATCTTGGGCAAGATCAGATTTATTGATCACGATCACCGGGCGGGCACCGGATGCGTGAGCAATTGCCAGGTAGCGCTCGGTCCTCCGGACACTCAGGTCATGGCCGGCTGACGTAACAATGAAGACGGTATCGATATTTGCGGCTATGACCTGATCGGTACCTTCCCGCCCGGATGTTCCCCGCGTGAACCGGGACTTCTGCGGGAGGATATCCACGATCGTTGAGCTCCCGGCCTCCGGCTGGTGGAGCAGCACGACAAAATCCCCCACCGCGGGAAAGCGGCCGAGTTTCCGCAGGGCACCGGAGATCCCTGCCATGACAGAGCCCCCGTCAAGGAAGACTTCCCATACGGTCTTTTGCCGGCAGGCTACGCGGCCCGGCACATACGGACCGGAATATTTTGAGAATGCTTCGTTATGTTCCTCTGTCCAGCCGAGCTGTTTCATGGTATGAGGATGCGATTCTCCGCATCCACGTGATGATGAGTTCATGAAAAAACCGGAACCTTTGAATGAGGAAGGTAACATGCATTGCGCAAAGTGCTTTGTGGTCGGGATTTTTACGGGGCTATCCCGGATGAAATCTCATTAAACGGTGTACCGTTAGCGGTTTGACAAGCTGAAGTATCCCATTTAAAAAAGTTTGATTGCTTTCACAGGTGCGGACCAGAATTAATCTCAATCCTTCACCAATACGATCTCGTACGGGTTGCATTCCTTTCGGCAACCTAATCACAGGTACCTGCCCATCTGATTCAATCGCCGGTTACTCACAATAGGAACAATAATAAAAACGGTTCAGGAATCCCTTGTGAGTTTCGGGATTCTTTATAATCGGTCTTAAAGATATTGTGAATTGTTGGAGTTATTGGATGTCCAACCATTCTTTCATTTTATTTTACGGTCGGACTCATTTATTCAGATTTTCAAATATTATTATCAGCCATTCCAGGTCGGGGTTGGAGTTGAAGTGGCGTAAGCCAGAGTGGAACGTGTTTGTTCAATTTCCGTACATACCGTTGAATTCATCATCTGGGGGTCTTCGAAATTTATCTCCGGTTTTATCCAGAAGTTAACTGAAGCGGTGATCAGGTTGCCCTTAATTTCAATGAGTAAATTGTCCTGTTTATTCACTTTTAACGTATTTGTAAGATAGGTGCTGTGACCTTTCTGAAAACCATCCTGCTGGTAAATTTCACCCGTGGTTGCGTTTCGGATAGTAATTTCTAACCACGAATTTGGACTATAGGAGTCAATTGAAATTACCGATTCTGCTTTTGATCCGGTTTTAGCAGTTACGACTCGTTTTTCGGTTACATTTGGTATCCCCTCCAAAAAATAGGGCAAACCAACCTTTCGGGTTTACTGGCAA
>JBAXDE010000205.1:0-4395 GCA_037141115.1 Methanomicrobiales archaeon
TGTATATATTTACTAAAATATCGATCTTTCCCTTAGTTTTGGAGGGGATACCAGGTTTGCCAAAATAATGGTGGAAAAGCCCCCTCCGGATAGCAACCAAAGGCCATTACATCAAGGCATTTTTCGCCACGTAATTTAGCCCATCCGAGCCCCGTTAACCCTGCCGGAATGTGAATGTGAGGGCCGGTTTTTCCGGGGGGATCAAACATTTTTTTCGTGACAACGGATTCCTGATGGACTGCCCGTTTAAGAAATCCAAAAGGTTTACGCGGTTTAACATCCCAGACTGTAGGCAATGGGTGAGACGGGTACCTCTTCTTCAAAAATTATCAAATCGCTCGGTCTGGTCTTCGGGGATATCGGTACGAGCCCGATCTACACGGTCGGCGCAATCCTGCTCTTCATGATTCCGTCAACATTCAATATCTTCGGGCTCCTCTCCCTCATCACCTGGACGCTTTTTATCATCATCACCATCCAGTACATCTGGCTCGCCATGTCGCTCTCCGACAAGGGTGAAGGAGGCACGATCGTTCTCAAAACACTCCTTGACTCCCTGTTAAAGCCCGGCATCACCGCAGCAGCGGTATCGGTCCTTACCATCATCGGGATTGCGCTGTTCATCGGCGATGGTGTCATCACCCCGGCGATCAGTATCCTCTCGGCCGTCGAAGGCATCCTGCTCATCCCCGGGTTTGAAGAGACCAGCCAGGCAGTCATTCTCCTCATCGCAGCCCTCATCGCCATCGGGCTGTTCCTCTTCCAGCGGCAGGGAACCGAACGCGTGGCATGGGCCTTTGGCCCGGTCATGGTCTGCTGGTTTGGCGCCCTCGCAATTTCCGGCGTACTCTCTATCATGGGGGCCCCGCAGGTGCTCTTTGCGCTGAACCCGACCTATGCTCTGGCCTTCATCCTCGAAAACGGCTGGGCCTCGCTCATCGTCATGTCCGCAGTCATCCTCTGCGTTACCGGGGGAGAAGCGCTCTATGCGGATATGGGACATCTCGGCAGGGAACCGATCGTCAAGGGCTGGATCGTTGTCTTCCCGGCGCTCGTGCTCAGTTATCTCGGGCAGGGTGCCTATGTCATCACAACCCAGGACACGCACAATACCCTTTTCTCGATGATCAACCACATCAGCCCACTCATCCTCGTCCCCTTCCTCATCCTGAGTATCTGTGCCACGGTCATCGCCTCGCAGGCAATGATCTCCGGCATGTTCTCGATCGTGTACCAGGGCATGACCACCCGCATCCTCCCCAAGATGAAGATTGAGTTTACCTCTTCTGTACTCCAGTCCCAGATCTACATCGATTCGATCAACTGGATGCTGCTCTTTGCGGTACTGGTCGTCATGTTCGAATTCCGCTCATCAGAAAATCTTGCCTCTGCGTATGGTCTCGCCGTCTCGGGTTCGATGCTGATCTCTGCTATCATGATGGCGCTCATCTTCCTGCTCCAGAAAAAACCCGTCGAGATGGCCATCTCCGGGGTGCTCATCATCATTGACGGACTGTTCTTCATCTCCACGCTCTTAAAAATCCCGCACGGTGCGTTCTGGTCGTTCATCATCGCCGCCATCCCGCTCATCATCATTGTCACGTTCATTTTAGGGCAGGAGAAACTTCATGCCATGTTAAGGCCGGTCCCGCTTGCAGAGTTTCTCCCCCGGTACCAGCAGAGTTATGCCACCTTCCCGAAGATCCGGGGGACCGCACTCTACTTTATCGGGGATGTAAAGAAACTCTCACCCTATCTCTCCCAGGTCTTTTTCCAGAACGAGATCCTGTACGAGAATAACATCCTCGTCTCGATCACGGTCACCGACAAGCCGTTTGGCGTCAGCACAACATTCGATTCCGGCATTGGAGACGGTCTCCATATCTTCACCGTCACGCACGGGTATATGGAAATTATCAATGTGGTTGGACTGTTAAAGGAGCGGGGAATTGATGAGAAGACGATCTTCTATGGCATCGAGAATATTGTAAGCGATCAACCGATCTGGCGACTCTATGGGATCATTAAAAAAATCTCCCCGCCATTCATCCAGTTCTACGCCCTGCCCCCGGAGAAGATTCACGGGGTTGTTACAAGAGTCGTGATGTAAGGAGACAGCTTTTGGGCACGAAAAAAGGAACATCTGAAAATTTTCTGCAGCCTGACTTTTTTTTAATTCGCAGACATTCGGGGCGTGGCGATAATCATCGAATCACCGGGTTGCTTTTTGAAAGACTCTGGTACTTCACGAAATTCACCCGTTTTAATCACTGCCGGAAGACAAAGGTTGATGAGCTAGCCCCGCTATTTAGCTTAGACACAATTCCGGGGATCTTCTCATAACCCGGAATGGCCTGCGCGGGAAACAGAAGTGCAGGTATCATGCGGACGATGGTACAATACCATCGGAGAATGAGCATCGCTTATAAGAGACCGGTGCCAGTACAGGGTCCCGATGATCCACGGTTTCGTGGTGATGGCCCTCAAGCCCTTTTTCCGTAACGGGCAGATATACGTACGGTTCAACAAGGGAATTTCGCCGATATGTCGATGCGGGCTCACCTGCGGATAATTATCCCGGTTTACTCCGGGAGATTTAGCCGATAGTTGATACGGCTGATTCAGAGGGAATCGGTTAAATACCGCAATGTCATGAAAAACCGGGATACAATCCCCGTAAAAATATTCAATCGATAAAAATTCAGGAGATACAACACAGAATGGATATAGAAATTATAGCCGTGGGCGGATACGACGAGGTCGGGCGCAACATGACCGCTGTCCGCTGCGGAAAGGAAATTGTCATCTTTGACATGGGGCTCCGCCTCGACCAGCTGATGATCCACGAGGATGCTGAAGTTGACGAGATGCATTCCCTGGACCTGATCAATATCAAGGCGATCCCGGACGACACCGTACTGCAAAAGGTTGAAGGCACGGTAAAAGCGATCGTCTGCTCGCACGGGCACCTGGACCATATCGGGGCCATCCCGAAACTTGCACACCGGTACAATGCACCGATCATCGCAACACCGTATGCAACCGAACTGATCCGCCAGCAGATTTCGGGAGAGAAGAAGTTCGAAGTGAAGAACAAGCTCTTCGCGCTCAGTGCCGGGCAGCGGTATACGATATCTTCGAACCTGGTCCTGGAATTTGTCCGCACACAGCACTCGATCATTGATACCGTAACACCGGTACTTCACACCCCTCACGGTGCAATCGTCTATGCCTGTGACTTCAAGTTAGACCGCTCGCCGGTCATCGGCCAGCCGCCGGACTTTGCCCGCTTCCGGCAGCTCGGCAAGGAAGGCGTGCTCGCCCTTATCGTGGAGAGCACTTACATCCATCGCCCGGGCCGGTGCCCCAGCGAGCGGATCGCCCGCGATCTCGTGCGGGGTGTCATCACGAGTTTCGAAGACGACAAGAATGCGATCGTTGTCTCGACGTTCTCATCCCACATAGCCCGGGTCAAGACCATTGCGGAATGTGCCCATGAGATCGGCAGGAAACCGATCTTTCTCGGGCGCTCCATGGAGAAATACTCCGTTGCCGCTGAACAGATGAAACTCGTCTCGTTTCCCGAGACCTCAAGTGTCTACGGGAACCGGAGGACCGTTGATCGTATGATGCGCAGGATGATGAAGGAAGGAAAGGATCAGTTCCTGCCCATTGTCACCGGCCACCAGGGTGAACCGGGATCGATCCTGACCCGGCTTGCGGCCGGCGATACACCCTACCAGCTGATCAAGGGTGACAAGGTCCTCTTCTCGGCAAATATCATCCCAAACCCGATGAACATCGGCAACCGGTATGTAATCGAGCAGCAACTCAAGATGGCCGGGGCCCGCATATTCGATGACCTGCACGTGAGCGGCCATGCATACCGGGAAGACCACTACGAGTTTATCCAGATGCTCAAGCCCCAGCACATCATCCCTGCCCATGCAGACATGAGGATGACGGCAAGCTACGCCGACTTTGCCAGCGATCTCGGGTATACGCTCGATAATGATGTCCACCTGCTCAGAAACGGGCAGCGGCTCAGGATAAAGTAAAACCCTTTTTTTATTCACTATACCGGAAAACAGTTATTTACTGCTAATTCTGTATCGACCGTGTTCTGTCAATAAATTGAAGGATCAAACAAGGCACAGCGAGCAGCGGTCCTGATGATTAAAAAAAACCAGCATCAAGTCACATTTTACCGGCAATGGGGGAGCGTTCTGATGAGGGAAGATTGAAATTAATTTTTATGGGATCTGTTTTAGAGGAAATACTGATATTTCGGTTGCCAAAGCCATCGGTTTCTATTGCTATAGATCCTTCAACATAGACTCTTTGGTAGTGTAAAGATTCAACTGTAAATTCGACAACCCTGACTCTAATCGATCA
>JBAXDE010000206.1:0-4380 GCA_037141115.1 Methanomicrobiales archaeon
GGACTGAGCTCCGCAGCGGTATCAAAATCGCTGATGGCATCGGGGTATTGCTGGACCTCTTTAAGGGCAAGTCCAAGGTGATACCATGCATCTGCCTGCCGGGGGTTGAGGGTAACTGCCTGCCGGAGCGCTGAGACCGCTTCGCTGTATTTCCTGATCTTCAGGAGCGAAATTCCGTTTATGGTCCAGATATCTGCATGACCGGGTTCGGTTTTGAGAAATTCTGCTGCTGATTGTGCTGCATCTTCATAGCGCTCCTGTTTTGCCAGGATGAAACAGCGATAGTACCAGACCCAGATATCCGCAGGGTCGAGTTCATTGGCCCTGTCAAAAGCTGCGAGAGCTTCATCGTATTTTCCAATTTCATAAAGGGAGATCCCACGGTTATAGAATGCCCGGGCATAGGTGGGAACGATCCCGATTGCTTTGTCATAGGCAATGATTGCCTCATGGTGCCTGCCGAGATCACCGAGGGCGATGCCTTTATTGTAGAATACTTTTGCATGTTTTGGATCCAGGGTGAGCGCATGATCATACGCACTGATCGCTTCTTTGATCCGTCCCAGTTCGTATAATGCGATACCTTTTAAGATCCAGGCTTCGGCATTATCAAAGCGTATGGAGAGCAGTTGTTCACAGGCATCCAGGGCTTCTTCATTCCTGCCGATCTGGGCTAATGTTGCCGCTTTGTTATACCAGGCATTGGGATCCCCCGGCTCGATAGAGAGGGCCAGGTCGTACGATGCTATGGCGTCTTCGAATTTTCCCAGGTCATAGAGGGCAATTCCTTTGAAATAATGGGCTTTTGCAAGTTTAGGAAAGAGCGCAAGACCACGGTCAAACATGACGATGGCTTCTTGGTACCTGCCAAGGTCATAGAGTTCGATGCCCTGGCGCAACAATGCTTCAGCATCACTCTTATTCATGTATTTTTTTCCCTCGCACAATAAATTATCCGGTTTTTTTCATTATTCACGCGGCAGTACTTTTGAAGTAATAGTTTTATAAAGGCGGCATATACCCTTTCCGGTACAATATATGTACATCAGGGATTTATGAATCCTGTTTTTATACCGGCAAAAATTCTGCTCATAATCCGGGAAAAAAAGATTATCGGCCACACTCTGTTTTTATTACCCGGGCAAGCCGTTTTATTCCTGATACGATCTTATCGTCAGTGGAATTTGAGAAGTTGAGCCGCAGGGTACTCATTCCGCCCCCGTCAACATAAAACGGCGTGCCCGGCAATACCGCTACCTGCTCTTGTAAGGCTGCTTCAAACACATGCTGCGATGAACAGCCATCCGGCAGGGTTATCCAGACGAACATACCCCCGTGTGGGCGGGTCCAGGCAACTGAATCCGGGAATGTCTCGGCCATAACCCGGAGCATGCACTCACACTGGTCCTTATATGCAGCCTGGATTTTTTGTATGTGCTCATCGATGGTTCCCTCCCGCAGGTACTCATACGCGATTCTTTGTGAGAGGTAATTGGAATGCAGGTCAGAAGCCTGCTTTGCAATAACGATCTGCTCCATGACTGCCGGCGGGGCAACAATCCATCCGAGCCTCATTCCCGGAGCAAGGATCTTTGAGAACGAGCCGGTGATGAGGGTCTGCTCCGGCACATATTCCCGCAGGGAAGGAAGTGAGTGGCCGGAAAAATTCAGTTCCCCATAGGCATCATCTTCAACAAACAGCGTACCGGTTTTTTCCAGGATGCCGGCGATCTCCTTGCGCCGGTCCTCCGAATAGGTGATACCTGAGGGGTTCTGGGAGTTCGGAACTCCATAGAACAGGCTGACATTATGATGCCGGCACACATCTGAGAGCATTGCCGGATCCGGGCCATCCGCGGCCAGGTTAACCGGGTGGAAGACCGGCTCGTACAGGGAAAATGCCTGGATTGCACCAAGGTATCCCGGCCGTTCCAGGGCAATGTGATCGCCGGCACTGATAAACACCTTTCCAATAAGATCAAGGCATTGCTGTGAGCCGTTGGTTATGAGTATCTCATCGGGAGATATCGATAATCCCAGCCGTTTTTTGTACCGGTCCGCGATGAACTGGCGGAGCGGCAGGTATCCTTCGGTTGTGGAATACTGCAGTACCGATCTTCCGTCATCGGCAAGCACCCGTGCAGCTGCCCGTGCGATTCCGTCAACATCGATGAGTGCCGGGTTGGGAAGTCCCCCGGCAAAGGATATGATGCCGGGATTTTCGGTAACCTTGAGGATCTCGCGGATAAAGGATTTGGGTGTTTTTGCCATTCTCGGTGCAAATGAGTACTGCCGATGTGCAGTGCCGTTACGGGAAGACGGGGAAGATTTCATGTGTTGCCTGATAACTAAAAGTTAGCCGTTAAAATGATTAGAGCTCCATATTTTTAAAACAGGATCCCGTTAAGAACGGCGTGAGAGGAAAATTCGGGTTTTTCAAAGATATCCGTGACCATTACTTTCACCCCCCGCAGGGTGATTTTCATTATACCGCCACGGGCCAGTTAAAATTATGTTCATTGCACAGAGTCCACAAGAAGAGCACAACAGTGCAAAACTCTGCAGGATACGCGAGAAGATCAGGGAAGTATTCGGGGAGGAGACCTCCATGAATGATGCGATGATTGCACACCGGTACACGCTCAGCAGCAATGGTGATCTCATCATGATATTACGGGGATACCGGTAAATAATCAAAGAGCCAGGGCTGGATTTTTTTAAATGTTATAAAAGAGCCTATGCCGAGATTTGAACTCGGGACTTCCTCCTTACCAAGGAGGCACACTGCCGGGCTGTGTCACATAGGCATGATGCTGACTGATTCAATTGCGCAATTCCCCCATATAAGAAACAAGTTTGTTTCCCGAAGCGGATTGCCTAACAACCTTGTAAGTCAAAGATATAAAACATTGCGGAACAACCGAAGAAAATCTCCTGTTTTCATAACTTCCCGGCCCCACCCGTACCTGCGATCCCCCGGAGCGCATGGGGGGGTATTTCCGGATCCCTACGATCTTTTAAGATCCCCCTCAGGGAATATTTTTTTTGATGACTTAATGATAAGTTCCGGAAACGAAAACGAGTCTCTCCGGTTATTTAAAAAAAAAGGCAGGGTTATTTTTTTAACCGGACTTCCATCTGGGGGAAGGGGATCTCGATAGATTCTGCTGCAAAACGTTGGGCGATCTGCGTGTTGATCGCATCCTTGACTTCATCGGGAAGATTGTATTTCCGTGCCCACGTGTAGAGGATGAATTTCAGGCCCGAGTCCTGGAACTCCTGGAAGAAGGCTTTGGGGGCCGGTTCTTCCAGGAGATAGTTGGTATTCTTGATCGTATTGTGGGCAATTTCGAGCAGGATCTCTTTTACCCGTTTTGGATCGCTGCCGTAAGCTACTGAGACGGGGATGGTAATCCGGAGTTTTTGATCGGGTTCTGCATAATTTACAATAATATTTGTTGTGATCTTATTGTTGGGAATCGTGACAATCTGGTAATCGAGTGTCTTTAACCGGGTGCTTCTCGGCCCGATGCTCATCACATCGCCATAATACTGGTCCACTTTTATCCGGTCGCCCACCTTGAAGGGTTTGTCCACGGTAATGATGGCCCCGCCAAAAAAATTCGATATGATATCCTGGGCTGCGAGAGAAACGGCCAGCCCGGCGATACCGGCACCTGCCAGGAATGGCGTGATATCCACTTTAAAAATCGAGAGGATGATCATTATGGCGGCAAACCAGACCGCATACCGGACCACGAGTTCGAGCAGTTCTACCAGGCGGTCGTCCCAGTCCCCTTCGGATTTTTCCGCCAGATCATGGCCATAGACGGCAAGAATGTCATGCAGGAACGAGGAGAGGATCCATGCGCCGATCACGACATAAAATGCAGTAACCAGACGGGGATCGAGCACCCACTGCAGGCCCGGGGGCAGGATGCCAAAGAAACTGACAGCAAAATAAACTGCTACAACGATGATTGCGATCTGCACCGGGGTGCCAATCGCCGCAATGATGATATCATCCCACCGGGTATCTGTTTCACCTGCTTTGGTTTTGAGCCAGTTGACCACCGTCCTGGTGATGAGGGCAATGAGCACACCCAGGACAACAACGACCGCTGCATAGGCATAATTGAGGTCTGAAATCGGGATCTCCATGTACGTAGTCTTATGTGACCAAAGGTAAATAATTATGAGATTACATGGCGACCGGGACTGATATTGCCAAAACCCTTAACGATTTAGTGGACCGGGATATGACTTTCATGCATATCTGCGGTACGCATGAAGCATCCATTGCACGCTCCGGCCTGCGCAGTATCCTGCCCGAACAGTTGAAGATCGTTATGGGCCCGGGATGCCCGGTCTGCATCACCC
>JBAXDE010000207.1:0-4379 GCA_037141115.1 Methanomicrobiales archaeon
GATATGTTTGTCCTCCGGTATCATAAATACATCATGGTGGGATAAGGGAGTCTACACTTTTCCCGCGTGAGGTTTTCTCTGCCCTACCGCTTCCGGGCTACCATCTCGATCTCGACAGCGGCCCCTTTCGGCAGCCCCGCTACCTGCACGGTGGCCCGGGCGGGGTACCCGTCTTTGAAATACGACCCGTAAATCTCGTTGACCATCGTCAAGTCACTCAGGTTGGTTAGATATATCCGCGTCTGGACCACGTCGCCAAACCCGAGACCGGATTCCTGTAATACCGCATGGAGATTCTCCATTGCCCGGACGGTCTGTTCGCCAGGTGTTGCGGAGAGATTACCGGTTGCCGAATCGATACCAATCTGGCCTGACAGGTACACGAAGTCCCCTGACTTGATCGCCTGGTTGTACGGTCCAATGGGATTGGGTGCCCCTTCAGTAATGATGACCTGTTTTTCCGGGGAAACGAGTTGCGGAGCGATAAAACCAAACAGTACGAAGCCGGCTAGAAGCCCGCAGGCAAAGACCAGCATAAGGATGATGGTGTTCTTATCAGCAGTCATCGGAATACCCCGAAGTATACTAGTAATATGTGGGGCATGATTCCCAATAAAGATTCAGTTCAGGTATTTTCTCAGATATTTCAAGGATAAAAGGAAGGAGTCAAACAGGGGTCCGTTGTCCGTAATTCAGAACAACCGGTAATTCAGTTCGATCGAAAAATGGTGGAGTGGGCCGGACACGCATCTCATTTCAGATAGCTATCTTCCTGAACAGATACGCCCCGATCGCGGTCATTACCACCGTAAACCCCCCGATAACTGCAAAGCAGATAACGGGGTTGATCTGCGAGACTCCGGTGAGACCATAACGGATTCCCTCTACACCATAGGTAAGAGGATCCAGCATTGTAATCGGCCCCAACCACCCGGGCAGTGAACTGATGGGGAAGAGAGCTCCTGACAACCCGAAGATCGGGAAGATGACGAAGTTCATAATGAGCTGGAAGCCGTTCATGTCTTCCATCGATGAAGCGATAGCGATACCAAACGCAGTAAACCCGATTCCGATGAGGACCATGAACCCGATAGCAATAAGGAACCCAGGTATAGAGTGGATCGAGAGACCGATAAAGAGTGAGAGGATGAGAATCATCAGACCCTGTACTACAGCAGTTGTTGCCCCGCCGGCAGTCTGGCCAAGCATGATCTCCAGACGGGAAACCGGTGCTACGAGGGTCTCTTTCAAAAACCCGAACTGCTTGTCCCAGATGATCTGGATGCCGGAAAAGACCGAGGTGAAGAGCACGCTCATGGCAACCATGCCCGGAATGAGAAACACAATGTAGTTCCCGCCAAGTCCGGGCAGACTGACCACGGAGTTTAACCCAAAGCCAAGGAAGAGCAGGAAGAAGAGCGGCATCGCAATGCTCCCAAGGAGTCGGCTTCTTGACCGGACGAACCGCTTCATGCTGCGGAGCCAGATCGTGTAGATGATATCCATTGTTTAGTGCCTCCCCATCTTCTTCATCTGCTGCCGCATGATCTCGGCCGGTCCCGCTTCCTGTTCCCGTATAGTCTTTCCCGTAAAGGAGAGGAAGACATCCTCCAGGGTAGGCTTGTGGATCGAGATCGAGCTGATCGGGATCTGCTTAGCGACAAGAAGCGTGACGATGATACTAAGATGCTGTTCCGCGTTCCGGAGGCTGATGATCACTTCATCGTCATGCACGTCCATGCGGTTGATTCAGGGCTCGTTGAGGGTCTGGATGATCGCAGCGGTATCCGGTGACTTGATCGTGACAACATCGCCTCCGATCCCATCCTTGAGATTTGCAGGAGTGTCGAGAGCAATGATCTTCCCGTGATCAATTATGGCAATCCGGTTGCAGAGCCGGTCGGCTTCCTCCATGTAGTGCGTTGTGAGGATGATAGTGATCCCTTTCTCTTTGCTCAGGGCTGCAATATACTGCCAGAGATGGTTGCGGGTCTGGGGGTCAAGCCCGAGCGTTGGTTCATCGAGGAAGAGGACCAGCGGGTGGTGAAGCAGCCCGCGGGCAATCTCAAGCCGACGGCGCATTCCGCCAGAGAAGGTCTTGACAATGTCATCTTTCCGGTCAAAGAGCTCAACAAGGTTCAGGAGCTCATCGATCCGAGGGTTCCGGATCTCCGCGGGTAAACGGTAGAGCCGGCCATGGAAGTCCATGTTCTCCCATGCAGTGAGTTCTTCGTCAAGGCTCTGGTCCTGGAAGACGATGCCAATGGACCTCCTGACGCCATCCTCATCCTGTTCAACATCGATGCCATTGACCGTGGCTGTTCCCTCGGTTGGCTTGAGCATGGTGGCAAGTATGGAGAGGGTGGTTGTCTTGCCGGCCCCATTTGGCCCCAGAAGACCAAAGATCTCTCCCTGGGCGATATCAAAGGAGATGTGATCCACCGCAACGAGATCAATGAATCGCCGGGTTAAGTTTTCTACGTGAATTGCTATCGTCATGATTATGTGATCCCCTGTAAATCTTTGCGGCATTGTTCGAGTATGGTTATTACCTGTTTTTCTGTCCCGGGAGGCATCTCGTCAACAATTGCCCGGATGTCGAAGAGGAGTCCTTTCACCGAATGTTCGCTCCCGCCCATGATGGCAAGAATGAGATTCTTGTACTGGATCATCTTCCGGTGGTGCTCCCGACCCATCTCCCGGATGGTGGCGAGCGTGGTAAGCCCTTTTTCCGTTACGGAAAAAAGGGTCTTTCCCCGGGTCTCTGTTGCTACACCTTGGATGAGCTCCTCTTTTTCGAGCTGCTTGAGCAGGGGGTAGATGGTACCTTTGCTCGGCGCCCATGTCCCGCCGGTCTTCTCTGCGATCTCCTTTAAAAGATCGTAACCGGATTTCGGGGACTCCAGGAGCGTATGGAGGATATAGAGTGCAAGCAAACTCCTCTCTTTCCCCCCCTGTGATGAAAATTTGAAGAGGCTGGCCATAACAATAGTCCGATTCCGTACTATCAATCCGGTTGTTGAAGATCCAATAAAAGGTTTCGTACGGTAACAAAAACAGGGAAATACATTAAACAAAACATGGGGATTCGTAACAGGGACATGGAGGAATTGTCATCAGCCGGGAAATAATCATTACGTGCGAGGATTATGCACGATGAGCCACGAGAACAAAAAACCATGCAGAAAGAACATTTCCAAAAAAAACACCATGGATTCATTCCGCTCTTAAAAAAATGATACCGGTCAGATAAACCCGGGACTTTGGAAAAGCCCTTCCTGACTACCCTTCACTTCTCCATGATTACCTTTGCCCCTGCATCGAACGGGTTTGTCCGTATGGCAAGGCTGAACAGGTACGGGTACGTGCGGTGGAGGTACTCCATGTACTTCAGCCACTCGGGTACCAGTCGCGAATACACCCGCTCCATGTCGCCTTTTATATGAGCAACATCCGAGGGAGGAAGTTGTGAGAGATCGCCGCTGGCCTTCAGTTCTTCGGTAAGGTGCGTAACGGCAAGGATCAGGTCGGTAAAGGACTCGTGCTCAAAGACCGTCGGGTTCTCGACAATCCGGAGGAGGAAGTCTTCATTCAGCAGGAGGAACTCCCGCAGGGATTCCCGGTCGATTAGGGCAGGATCCATGACACACTGCCGCGTACTGACGCTGGTGAAGAGAGCCTGGAACTCTTTTGTATTCCACCCGGTACCACCGTTCGGGGGTAACGGGAGAGGTCCGGCACACGGGTCTGCCCGGATGAACCGGGTGAGGAGCGGAATTCCGGCCCGTGAGAAGAAGATCCCTATCACCATGTTCAGCTTCTCCAGCCGCTGATGGCGTTCCCGGGAGGAGAGGAGGCGGTCAAGGATCAGGGTCACACAGAGGACCTCTATGGGAACAAAGGCGAGATCCATGAGAAAGTGAATGAAGAGGTAGTGGGGATCCTGGAAGACCAGCAGATGAATTGTCATCAGGAGAAGTGTCAGGGTAACAAGAACGATTGCTGCGTACAACTTCCAGCGGATCTCTTCCTTCATAGTGACATATCCGGCACGATACAAGATAAAAAAGCCGATATGTTTCGGCAACGGTCTGGGAACCGGGAGGGGGACCCCCTCCCCCCTTGTCCTGCGCAAGACAGGGTACCTCCCCCCTCCGGGCGCAAGAACTTGAGGGGGTCTTCGTGTGGAGAGTCCGACGTGTACGCACATTTTTGAGCATCCGAAAAAGAAAGGGAGGGGGTGGTACCCTGTCCGGTCAAAGGGTGGGGGGTGCCACTCTTTTTTTTGAGGGGGGGATACATACCCCCTTGTCCAAAAAGTGAGGGGGGGACCCCCATAAGCGCTAACTTTAGCAGTGGCTATTTATATTTGGAGTTGA
>JBAXDE010000208.1:0-4377 GCA_037141115.1 Methanomicrobiales archaeon
TGCGAGAGGTTGCACCTTCTGCATCTATTGGGATCAAACTGGCAAAGTTAGGCTTTATCAATAAACAGCCCGGGCAGTCCAGCGGTTATCTGATTTGAACCAGCATTTTTGTCTGTTTCTTTAAACTGGAGAACGGGTGTCGGGTACTCGGGAAAAAAAAGAATCAGTGTCTGGTACCGACCCGATGAGCAAGGAGCAGTTCAAGGTATGACGCGAGGATAGGCTCACCAGTAACCCCAATCTCGCTTGCTATTCTTTTAATCTCTTCTTCAGCATGGGAATTTTCATCGGATGTCATGATCTCAATCTCGACAAAGGTGCCAAGCTCATTGACCTCGTCCAGGCAGATTGCCGCTCCAGAGAACCGGAAGTTCTCGCGCCACTTGTCGACTTCAGTGGTTTTGGTAAACCCGAGCCGGTCAAGCATTGCCTCGAATACCTCGCCCGATTCTACAGCCGTATTCAACTCTTCTCGTGCCTTGAGGCCGAATTTCTTGATCTTTGCTCCTTTATACGTGACCACTGCGTGATCATTGGTGTACCGGACCCGGACTGCTTCATCGGTGATGCCGAAGTCGCGGTGGGGAGCGTTATAGTAGATATCGTGCTCGTGTATCCTGCCGTGGTCTTCTGCTTCTTTTTCATGGAGGAGTTTGCGGACGGATTCGAGTGAAGGTACTTTGACTTTTAATTCAACTTCGAGCATAGGTGTGCCACACTTTTATCTGTCATCGTTGCGACTTAATATAGTCAGGTGAATCATGGCAATTAAAGAAGGAGATTTTATAAAACTGAGCTATACGGGCAGCGTAAACGGAAATGTTTTTGATACTACTTTTGAAGAAGAGGCAAAAACCGCCGGTATCCACAGCCCGAATGCAATTTACGGACCGGTAACGGTCTGTGTTGGCCAGAAACATGTAATTCTCGGCCTTGATGAAGAACTTGCAGGCAAGAAAGCCGGCGCAGAAGGCGATATCTCCGTTCCCCCGGCAAAGGCTTTTGGGGAACGCGATCCCAAGCGTGTGCAGTCCTTTCCCAAGAACAAGTTCACCCAGAAACCGGTCCGTGGTATGCCGGTCAAGATGGATGATCTTGGTGAAGGAACCGTTGTCGATGTGATCGGCAGCCGCGTACTCGTGGACTTCAATGCTCCTCTGGCCGGCCAGACCCTGGTCTACCACTACAAGATCGAAGAAGTTGTTACCGAGCCGCTTGAGGAACTCAAGGGACTCATCCGACTGTATGCAGGCAGAGAGATGGAAGCCACCCTCGAAGATGGAAAGGCAACCGTCATCCTCCCGGCAGGCATCAACTATGACCGCCGCTGGATGCTCTGGCGTGGCCGGATCATCCACGAAGGTTTTGAACAGATTCAGGGAATCTCCGCGATCACTCTCGTAGAAACCTACACAAAACCTGAGAAGAAAGCAGAAGAGAAGACTGAATAATATTTTTTTAGGTTTTAGTTTTTTCTCTGGATTGTGCCGGAGTGTTTTGACTAGTTACTTTTTTTGAGTACCAACGGTGCTGATGCTCTCATTCTCCCGACAGAACGCTACCGCTGCGGGCTTATCTGTTTTAAGAACAATGGGATCTGCGTTTTTTTAGCTTCGTAACAAAGTTAATGGGACAATCCTCCCTGTCTTAGTGATGCGGCTGAACGACCCTGTCGGGGATGGGATCCATCACAATAAAAAAAGACTTTAACAAACCTGGATGTAAAATCTATGACTTAATCTCATTCGAATGAATTGACAATAGTCATTCGAACGAACCCGTCCGAAAAATCAAAACCTATTTCGAGAGTACCGCATGCATCAGGGTCATTATCCCTGTTTTTTTTGCCCGTTTCGGTGTCGGTCCGAAGGGGGAAAAGGCTGTCATGTCCATATCATCATCCCCAAACATCTCCGTATTGACCCGGTCATTCATCTCATCAAAAACATATTTGTAGGCTGTGCAGTGAGGATCAACCCCGCGGATCTCCCCTTCGGTGGGGACAATCGCATTGTATGGGCACCCGCCACGGCAGTATTTGATATGTGAACATTCCCCGCATGCGGTATCTACAAACTCCTTATATTCCTGCATCCGTTTTCCGGCAACCGTATTTGCAAGGGTCCCGGCAGAAGGCCGGTCCCGCACATTGCCCATTACCCACTCATCCATACCGACAAAGCGGTAGCAGGGATAGATGCTGCCGTCCGGGCCTATGGCATAGGTACTGCCCATGCAGTCTGCAAACGTGCAGACAGAACCCCTGCGGGTAGACACGCACCGGCACAGGTCATTGATGTTCATGATCTCGATTTTCCCGAAATTTTCAAGGTATCTGTCGAGTAGAAAGACGAGCAGTTCTCCATATACTGCGGGTTCGAGGGCCCACTGCTTCGGGTTCTCGCTGCGCAGGGAAGGCAGGGCGGGATGGAGTTTCATCACAAACTCGTTGTCGAGGAAAAACCGGAATATTTCATCTCTTTTCTTTACGGATTCTCCGGTAAAGGTGCAGATGAACCGTACCTCAAGGCCATGCGCTTTTGCGAGCTCATAGCCCTTCATCGTCTTTTTGAAGTACCCGTCTCCCCGCTGGGAGTCATTGAGCTCTTCGGGGCCATCAATACTGGTTCCGATAGGCACATGGTATTTTGCGAGAATGTCGGCAAGTTCCGGGGTGAGCAGCCAGAGGTTGCTCTGCATGGCAAACGTGGGCCGAAGCTGGCTCAGTCCATCAGAGAGCAGGGGAAGTGCCTCCCGGTAAAAATCCACGCCCCCAAGAAGCGGTTCGCCCCCATGAAAAGTAATGGTGACCTGGTCCTTTTTAAAATCCTTAAGCCAGGCCACGCTCTCTTTCACCGTATCGATACTCATCTTTGGAGAACCTGCCTCAGAACTCCAGCAGTAACTGCAGCGGGCAGGACAGCCCAGTGTCGGGATGAGCATGATGTGAAACGGACTTTTCATAAGATGGAATTCCTTAATTCTTTATCTCTTTTTTAAGAGGTATAATCGTTCTTCTTTTGCTGTGGTCTGGGAGAAAAAATGCCGGAAATTCTGCCGATCGGGAAATTATATTTTTAGTGGCAGGAAGCGGGTTATTTTAAAAAAATTATTAAAACCTGGACAGAGATTAAATAATCTAAAAAATCGGATCTAGTCAATGCTAAAATATATTGCTTCCCCAATACTTCAAAAACGGTTTTTTAAAATAGCATCCGGACCAAATAATTCATTAGTAGCAGGATATCAGGTTTTATGATTGTCGTGCTGGTTGTTCTTAGTGCGGTGATACTCACTACCGGCTGCACTGATTCAGCCCCCGCAAGTACATCGTCGGACCAATCCGCTGTAATAACCACCACCCCTTCAATTACCCCACTCTATATGGCGGGAGATATTGTGAGGAGTCCAAAGGGTACTGCAGAAACTGGTTGGCTAATTCTGAACTATGATGCAGGCACTGATTCGTATGAACGGGCATTTATTTACCGGAATACTGACGGGACCTGGGGGTACCGGGTTGACTCACGGAGCGAGAAGAGCAGCAGGCCCGGACTTGAAAAAGTCAATACGGTCAAGGTTACTCATGTTGATTCGGCCCTTGTACCTCAGACAAAACCTTCAACCCCTAAGTCTACGGTAACTGGTGCTAGTACGGTTACCACAACTTCAGCTACCGTAACAACGACCGTGACTGCAACAAGCACACTGAAACCCAAGATAACAGATATCACCCCTGCCGATGGCCTTGTTGGGACATCGGTTAAAATCACCGATCTCCTGGGTAAAGAATTCCAAGGCGGTGCATCAGTTATGCTCGTCCGGTCTGGTAGCGATAATATTTCGGCAACGAATGTGAATGTTGTTTCTCCAGCACATATCATGTGTACTTTCACACTTCCCGCTTCTGCTGCTATCGGTTTCTGGGATCTCATGGTTGTTAACCCGGATGGACAGTCATACTTGTATCAAAATGGTTTTACAGTACGGGTTAATCCGAATGCGGTCACTACGACAACGACAACGTCCACTTCTGGGGGTATCGGAATCACCTCGATTGATCCAACTTCAACTTATGCACCAGATTATAAGCCGGTAATGATCTATGGCTCCAATTTCAAAGATGGAATTAAATGTAAACTAACTTCGAACAGTGGATTTGCCGAAATTATTTCCGACCCTACCCCATTTCGAACTAGTGAAACCCAGATGCAATGCTTCCTAACAATACCTCAGGGGATGTCAGGCTCATGGAACCTCGTTCTGACAAATACTGATGGAACTACGGGTAATTTGCCAAATGCTTTTTCAATTTATTAATTTAAAAAAATCGTAACTATCTATATCATGCCTTGGAATCCTTTTTTAGTGTAGAAT
>JBAXDE010000209.1:0-4361 GCA_037141115.1 Methanomicrobiales archaeon
GAATCACAAAAAAAAGCGATGCGTTTTTATCTAAAAATCCTAATTGGATGGCCTCAAAGAGTTATTTTTTACCATTAATCATCTGAATATGGTCATTTGAACATATCAGCAGCCATTCTGATGTCGGATCCACGCATGGTTTTCCTTCCAGCATTGTCTGACATCTTCTTGGCTTCTTTTGCCAGGAAGGTACCATATTCTTCCATGAGTTCTGCAAGAGTCTCGCAGGCATCAGCACTTACACGCTCGGCACCGGTCTTTTTGATAATTCGTTCAACTGCAGCCTGGGATAATTCGGTCATAGATACATCTCCATCCATACAGGTTCATTCAAAATATTAAATATGTTGTTTTTTAAAGCGCGGGAAAGACCCTGATGATATCAGACTGGGTGATAATACCGACGGGGGTCCCGTTCTCGACTACGATCAACCGCCCGATCTCGCGCTCCTTGAACCTCCGTATCACCTCAAAAAGCCGGGTATCTGCGGATGCTTCCACCACGGAAGTTGTCATGACTTCCGATACCTTTGTGGTCAGGGGCAGGTTCTTTTCTATGGATTTTGCAATATCGCTTATCGTGATAATGCCGGCCAGCTTCCCTTCATCAAGGATTGGGGCGCCATGAATGTGTCCATGGTTAAAAAGGACGAGTGCTTCGTGGAGCGTATTATCGCGGTGCAGTGTTTTGAGAGGACTGCTCATGTAGGCGCTGATCGGCTTTTTCGGAAGCGAGATGATCTCAGATGTGGCAATAAGAAGAGACTGTTTGGATTCATCTTTGCCAAATACCTCACCCCGGATGAGGAGCTTATTGACCGGTGTGGGGCCAATGGTGACCCGGTCACCGATCTCAAAGAGTTTGGCACTCCCGACAAGTTTGACCTCAGCGTGACAGATGTCAGGGTGGCAGAGGGTGGTAAACGCAACTTCCTGGACATTTGCCCCGTTCACCACTACGCCGTCCCGGCTGATGGGAACATCATAATCCCCGTCTTCGGCCAGGTTCAGATTGAGTGCCTTGTAGGCAAGACCCGTGGGGATATAACCTCCCTTTGGACCAGGTACACCATCCACAAGCCCAATTGTTTTTAATGCCTGCATCTGGTTGCGCACGGTCCCCGGGTTGCGCTGGATCAGGTCAGCTATCTCTTCACCTTTTATCGAGTGGGACTGCCGGTGATAAAGGGTGACCAACGTGATGAGAATATCTTTCTGGATCAGGGACAGGTCCATAACGATATACCGTATGAAGGTCCATAAATATATAGGTAGACGATTTATGGAATTCGAAACAATGCCGACGGTGCCAACTGCGGATGAGATCCTTGACCGGAGTTTCCGCCGTGCAGCTAAAAAAATGAAAGAGAAGACCAACAAGGAACGCGCGAACGAGGAGTTTGTCCGGGCCGTTGGTGCAGCGGTTCACGATCGTCTTGTCTATATCATACGGGGATTTCCCGAATTTGATAAACTTCCCCCGTTTTACCGGGAACTGGCTGATATCCTCTATGGTATCGAGAAAATAAAGATGGCCCTTGGGGCAGTGGGCTGGGCAGCCAAGCACACGAAGATGATTGGAAACCAGCTGGCAGGGCAGTCCCGCAGGGCCGCCGATACCATGATTGTGCGAAAACGCGCAGTGGCCCGGCTCGCATCCATGGTGCACCAGATCGATAAGGACCTGATCTTCTTAAACGAAGTGAGAAATGTCCTGCGCCATCTCCCCCATGTAGAGGATGCGTACACCATCGTGATCGCAGGCTACCCTAATGTGGGGAAATCCTCGTTCATCAAACGGGTCTCTTCAGCAGCCCCCGAAGTGGCAGCATACCCCTTCACCACCAAAGGAATCATCATCGGTCACCGGGACCTGCCCCGCGAGCGTATCCAGTTCGTAGATACGCCGGGTATTCTCGATCGCCCGGCAGAAGAGCGCAACCAGATCGAACGCCAGGCACTCTCTGCAATGATGAATGTAGCCGACCTGGTGGTCTTTATCCTCGATCCCTCAGAACACTGCGGCTATCCCATGGAAGTCCAGATCCACCTGCGCGAGGAAGTCAAGGGCATGGTTGACGTGCCCATGATCGTTGTTGCCAACAAGTCTGATCTTGTCGGGGCGGATGGGTACATGACGATGTCTACCAAGACCGGCGAAGGCGTGGATGCGGTGCTCGCAGAGATCCTGTTGCACAAGCCCGAACCGGTGGATAAGAAGATAGTTGTCGATATCCGGTCTCCCATCAGGCATGATCCTGAAGAGATGGAGATGAATTATGATGAGGACGACGATTCCGAGAAGGTCAAAAAACCCAAACGGAAACCGAAAGTCAGGAAGCCCCGTACCGTCCGTGCGGGTATGGCTCCCGAATCATCCGTCTGATCATTCTTTCTTTTTTTACTCTGTTGAGAACCATCGTTTCCGTTCTTCCCCGTAATTTCGTATCGCTGACGGGAGGGGAAACTCCGGCAGGGAACACATACAATCACTCACGTTCCCGGGCGGTTCTGGGGGGTAACACTAACTGCCCCCACTGACCCCCCATTGCCCTTTTGACTGGAGAAACGGTATCATTACACGAATTCACAGCCGTAAAATTTCAGGAAAATAGCATCAAAAACCCGGGAATTTACAAATAAGAATGTGGGGGGTCAGTGGGGGCATGTTGTACCTGAACGCCTTCCCCGGCCCCAACTATGATACACAAAGAGGCGGTCGCACATCACGTTTATGCCGTCGTTAAATCCCGTAATTACCGGCCTGACCTGTTCTGCAGAATGAATCGGGCGGCAATCAAAGTGCTCCCACCGGGCCCCCATCCACCCCATCTCCCTTTTTAAAAAGGGATGCCCGGTTCATGAAACAATCCCGGAACTATTCATCTGAACCATTGCCGGGACGCACGATCCAACTGCGGCACCGATAAAAAAAAGAATTGGGTGGTTTTCTATCCCTATCGGATGTACCAAACGTGCCAAAGAAATGTTAAAATAATTGGGTCTTACCCCATCAACGTCATCGCTGCCAGCCCGACCAGGAATCCCAGGATCGTGCCGCCATTCAATGGCGGGAGTCCTGCCTGCGGTTTTCCTGACATGACAAAATGCATCAGCACGCAGAGACCGGCCAGAGACCCGATGATAGCTCCGAGTGCGGGAAGATTGATGATCCCGCCCAGCTTTGCCCCTTTCAAAAAGACATTGGCCGATACCACCAGGATGGAGGGCATGATGAGGTCGCCCATACCGATGATGAACGCGGACCGTTCCCCGCCTTCGCCCAGTTTCCCGATACCTTCCTTGATGAACGAGTAGTCCCGGCGCTTGGGGATGACAAAGAGGATTGGGGTCTTGAGGTCCATGACACCTTCAGCAAGCGTGATCATGTGTTTGGTCTTGTACACCGCGATCGCATCGTAGACCGCGAGCAGAATGAGCAGGATAACTACCGGCAGCACATCTAACGAAACACCAAAGATTGAGGCAACCCCGGCGCTCATCAGGATACCGAGCGCATCGATCACGTACCATTCCGGATATTTATACAGGAGCGCCGTTGCAAGTACCGAGAGCACGAATATCGCGATGTTGGCAATATCCGTTGCCCCGATTGTCGCGTACACGATAGCGGCAAAGATATACACAAAGGTAAAAAAGAGGGATAATCCTATGATCGCCCTGATGAACACTTTCTTTGTATCATATTTGATCAGAACGAGGAGAATACCGGTAAATACCAGCAGGATCAGGATGAACATGACCGGGTTTTCAAGCGAGGTGGGATCTTCAAAGGCAACAACACCCGAAGCCTGGACCGGCAGGGAGAGCAGGAGTGCGCCTATCTCCACGGCGAGGAACAGGACAGCCATTGCGAGAAGGGGGATGAGGGTTTTTTTGTCCATGCGGTTGCTCCGTAAATGTAAACGTTACTCATTACTGTACTCTCCATCATCTAAAAGCATGGATATACGGAATATCACGGTCAGGTCCTGCTCCGAAGCATCAGGTCATCGCCTCCCTGAGAGACCATGGCTTAAAAAAGGCTAAACGTGCGTAAAATAACGTATGTACCAGAAGGTGAAAAGAGATGGGCGTTGCACTTCGGGATATCCTGGCAGAGTATAAGACACCGGTCACGTTGGAGACCATCCCCGGTATCGCGGCTATCGATGCGAACAACACGCTCTACCAGTTCTTAACCATCATCCGCCAGCCGGACGGAACCCCCTTAATGGACGGGCACGGGCGGGTCACCTCCCACCTCTCCGGTATCCTGTTCCGGATTGCAAACTTCATGGACAAGGGGATCAAGCCGGTCTTTGTCTTTGACGGAAAACCCGGCGAACTCAAGCAGGCAA
>JBAXDE010000210.1:0-4357 GCA_037141115.1 Methanomicrobiales archaeon
ATTACGAAAAAAGATTGTTGGGACTTCTGTGGGGGGATCTGGTCAGTAACAAATAAAAAATAAAAAATGGGGCTGCCTTAAGCCAGTGATCGAGTTGACTGTCCTGAATTATACCGGAAATGCAGGATTCTTTGGTATGAGTGAATCTCTCAAACCTGCTGAATCCATTCTGATGTTTTCAGAACCCGTGAGAAGACCATCGCCTGCGTAACCAGAATTGCCCGGTGAAGTTCCTCGTCAGATACGGAACCTGCATTGTTGGTGATCCCGAGTGTGCCGGTTGCATCGGACAGGAAGTTCACCGTATACCCGCGATGGAAACCCTGGCGGGCTGTCGTATCACAGCACATCTGGGTCATATAGCCAGCGATCGTGAGTGTGGAAATTTTATTCTCCTTTAACCATGCATCCAGCACGGTTCCGGTAAAACTACCCGGGAGGTTTTTTTCCAGGATGAGATCCACATGCCGCTGTTTGATCTCATCGTGAAGTTCCCAGCCACTCGTACCTTTCTTAAAGGTAACCGCTGCCAGCGCAGGGTTCGTATGCTGGATCACCACAACCAATATATGCGCTGCACGGGCGTGATCCATTGCGGTAAGAATTTTTTCAAAACTTCCCGAAGGATACGTAACGGGAAGTTTCCCGGTAAAATATTCGTTCTGGACATCGATGACGAGTAATGCTTCTTTCATCCTACTTCACCTCATCTTCCGGAACAGGGATCTCCGGGATACACTTCATAGTACCAAATCCTTGGGAAACGGACTGGCCGATCCCAAAATAATCCGGAATCTGGAGATTTGTCCGGAACTTTCCCAAAAAGACCATGACACTTTCGCGTTCAATCCAGTCGATACGGAATTTTATCTTTGCTTCGCAGGTGATCGGTGTGGGTGATTTGTAATCCAGCGATTTACAGAGGATAGCAAGATTGCCATCAAGGATCTTTTGCATGAATGCATCCCGCTCGGTCTTGCCTTTGAGGTCATAGAACTTCTTTGCGTTCTGCTGGTTCAGGGCCAGCCATGGAGTCAGGAACTCATAGATCACGGGAGTTGCGGAAATTCCGAACACTTCATTGCGTATTGCGCTGTCACGTTCAAGGATCCTGCAGGTATTTTTTCCAGCCGTAATTTCACTCTGATCCTTTGAAAGCTCTTCGAGTAATGCTGCACCCTGGCTGATTCCCAGGATCAGGAGCGTATTTTTTACCTGCTTGCACTGCACAGCAGGGTAGCGGTGAATAAACCCGGAGGCATTGTCCTTGTGGAGAGCCAGGTAATCAGCCAGTTTTCCGGCAAAAAGGGATCGCAGCTCTGCGATTGAGAATTGTATCGGGTCAACCGGTTCAAGAGTGAGGGTAACTATTTTGAGGAGCATGGATTGTTAATCTCTTACTTTTTTATGCATGCCAGCTTCATGGAGTTTTCCTTTGTGCAGCAGTCTGTACCATAAGAAAACAAAACTATTGAGGGGGGATAGAGAGTACCGCAAACCGCTTGATTTCAGTAGCATTCAGGGTTCCTGCCGAGATCATGATGTAATATTCCATAGGGGTTTGTTCCTCGACATCAACAGACCAGACATTTTCCCCGCATACTCCCCCTGACACCCGTGTAGTCAGGGGTTTATCGCCACCGTCTCCAAGTGTTTTCGGCATCTTCCCCCCGGGGAATATGAGATATCTGAGTTCTTCACCAGCAGCCTTGTTCGTTGTCCCACTTAAGGTGAATTTTTTACCGGCATACTGGTCATCAATCGGGTTTATGCGAACCCATAATGGTTCATCCCCCTTTTGAGGGCAGACGGTTGGAACCGGAGTTGGTGCTGAACGAAGCAGGAATTCGCGATAGACACCACAATCCGAGATGATGCGGTAACGATTGGGCTCCCAGCCACTGGAGATGAACCGGTACATCTGGGTGGACTTCCCATTTTCGAGATACGATTTGTTGGTTTCAACCGGGATATCCGTTCCCATCCGCGTGGCCCATCGACCGCTGCCGGTCTGGAATTTTACTGAGTATGTCGGGGGATCGTTCAAACACGTGAGAGTTCCTGACCCCTCATTGATCACATAAAACTCGACAACTTCGCCAATGTTATAGACGTCAGTATCCATTCGGATAGATTTTGAGGTTTCATCCGGTTGGGCCAGGGCCACTTTGTAACTGGATGGGAACTGTTGATCCACCGTAGTTGTCGTATCGGTCTGGTTGGTTTGATCGAAAAGGGATGTGCACCCGGCCATGAGGAATACACACACCATGATAATTATCAATGCAGGAGTAGTGGGGTTACGAAACATCAGAACACCGGTTTTTATGAATCACAGGATACGAAAAATGGGAGTTACGTCGGTAAATAAGTTATCACATCGTGCGGGATTTGTATCATTTCACTGGATTCAATCGAGATAGAACAAGATCATTCTCATAATGACAGGACGAGTTGGAAGAGCCGAACCCTGAACGGGTTTCCGGCAGTCTAGGAAAAAAGGGATCCCGCTAACCGCTGAAATATGGCTTTGGGAGACAGTTGTCCCCTTGCACCCTCACAACACCTTTGTCCCGGTTGCAAGTGCCAGCAGGAGAATGATGACAGGTTGGTGCACCAGGTAAATCACGAGCGAATGCCTGCCAATGTATGATAATGGATTGACAAGGAGCCCCGGAAATGGCCGGAGGGAAAACTGCCGGACACCACCGGTGTACAGGAATTGGCCGACACCCATACCGATTAATACCATCCCGAACCAGGGGAAAAACGGCGTATAATCAACAGAAGCAAAACCGGGTGGCATAATTCCCAGGGGTAAAAGAAGAGCCGGACCGCTCATGCCAGAAATGTTCCAGCCAACCGGGAGACACGCAAGCCCAATGAGAATATTCAGTTTTCCGAACCGGAAAAAGAGCGGGGATAGCATAACCGAGATCCCAATCAGGTGCAGGATGCCAAAGATCACAAAACCTTCACGCAGGTACAGCCAGGTCCCCAGGGTGACCAAAAGCCCGAGCCCGAAGATGAAGGCACCACGATAAACAAATTTGAGCGCAAGTGAGATTCCAGATATTTTTTTTTCTGCCCTGGCATAGCTGATGACGAGTGACACGCCGACGATCAAGAGGAAGAGCGAGGCGGTTACATACGCAAAGTAGCGCCAGAATCCAGATGCTACATCTACCGGAGCAATACCTAAAAAACTGATATCAAACACCGTGTGGAACACTACCATCATGAGGATCGCAACGCCCCGGAAGAGATCGATCTCCCAGAGCCGCGAATGGATTTCCATACAAAAATATCGGTATTATTCTCTGATATGCATTCGTACCTGGTATGATGGGAAAACCCAACACCATGTACCTAAATACGGATGATGAATATTACCATTAAGGACTTGGAAATAATGACAGCAATTAAAGACGAACATATCATCGAGGCGATTGGCAAATGCCGCGTTGTCATCAGCGATGGGAAGGTAATCGAAGTTGGAAAACCGATCATCGGGGACTGCCCGCTTGCAAAACGGTTTGCCTACCCGGTACCGGAGATTACTCCTGAGGCAGTGAAGGCAAACATCGAACACCGGATCCGGGCATTTGGCATGTGCACGCCGGATCGTGAGGTGCTGGACTTACGGCCGTTTGTCGGGTTCGGGGCCTCAGAACTGATCAGCTTTGGAATCCAGACCGGGATGCTGGATGCAGCAGTTGTCGCATGCGATGGTGCCGGGACCGTTGTTGCGACGCTGCCGGAGATGGTACAGGGTATCGGGGGCAGAATGTCCGGGCTCGTGTCAACTTCTCCGCACCAATCGGTCATAGAAAAGATTGAGCAGAATGGAGGTTACGTTCTTGATCCGGTTCATGCAAGGATGGATCAGCAATCGGGTGTTGCACTTGCGCACCTCAAAGGGTTCCGGCGCATTGCTGTCACCGTTGCTTTACCCTCAGATGCAGAAGCCATCCGCGCAGCATACCCGGACACGCTCATCGTGGCCGTGCATGTGAGCGGATTGTCCCGGGTAGAAGCTGCCCGGCTTGTCGGAGCATCGGATCTTGTGACTGCCTGTGCATCAAAACCCATCCGGGAGATTGCCGGGCCACTCGCTCTGGTCCAGGCCGGAATCGCGATACCGGTTTTTGCCATGACTAACCAGGGAAAAGCGCTCATCATCGAAAAGATCCGGGTTTCACAGGATCCGGTGCTTATCAAGCCCACCAAATTACCCGTAACCGGTGATCGTGAGCCATCACCCCTGGCATAATGGAACAGTTTTTCCGGTAAAATAACCGGAAAGAGGTATCCCCTCCAAAACTAAGGGAAAGATCGATATTTTAGTAAATATATA
>JBAXDE010000211.1:0-4320 GCA_037141115.1 Methanomicrobiales archaeon
AGAACAAGATTATACCG
Organism: Methanomicrobiales archaeon; assembly: GCA_037141115.1. GTDB lineage: Archaea > Halobacteriota > Methanomicrobia > Methanomicrobiales > Methanospirillaceae > Methanoregula. Next base: position 18 of record JBAXDE010000211.1, read on the forward strand.
GTTCAACAACTCGCACAATATTTCTGATTCTCTAATTTATTTTACCCTAAATCCGGAGTGCTGAAGTAGCGGATGCTTTGTGATTATTTCCAATTTGACCTTCGATTCCCGTGTTTTCCCACTTGTTGATCGATGAAATGCGCGTTATGTGTGTAACCGGGAATGGATAGTGCGATGAAATTTCGCACTTTCACCTTTTCCCGGTTGCCCATCCAACAATTTGTATGGCTTGTTGGACCGGCTCAATTAGTAATTAGTATGGTGTCGAAAGAACTGTTACGGCATCTCGTAATCCAGCAGAAAACCCAGATCGAGAAGAGCGGAGAGTTTATCGAGCGCTCACTTTTTGATCGGGTTCTCGCTGCTATGGACGATAACCGCGTGATCATCCTCTCGGGTATCCGGAGGTGCGGGAAATCCACGCTTTTAAAACAGATCATGCAGACCCGGAAGAATTACTGTTATGTGAACTTTGAAGATGAGCGGCTGCTCAGTTTTCGTGCAGAAGATTTCAGTGTACTCGATGAAGTCCTCATAGAAATGTACGGACCGTCCGGCACCTATTTTTTTGACGAGATCCAGAACGTGGAAAAGTTCGAGACCTTTGTCCGGAGGCTCCAGGACAGCGGCAAAAAAGTTGTGCTTACCGGTTCCAATGCCTCCCTGCTCAGCCAGGAGTTCGGCACGCGGCTTACCGGCAGATACAAGCTCTTCGAAGTGTACCCGTTCTCCTTTGAGGAATTTCTCCGGTTCGAGAAAACAGAGCTGAGCAAAGAATCGCTGTACCTGCCGGAAGAGAAAGTGAACCTGATCCGGTTATTCGACCATTATGCCGAATGCGGGGGGATGCCGGAATATCTCCGAAACAATGACAGCGATTATATCCAGACTCTCTATGACAACATTCTTTACCGGGACATTATCGCCCGGTACTCCATCCGGAGACAGCGGCTCGTACGGGAACTCGTAGGGATCCTTGCCTCCACTATCACGCTTCCCTTCACGTATAATTCCTTAAAAAAAAGCCTCGGGCTGATGAATGCGATCACCGTCAAGGAGTATATTTCGTATCTCAGTGGGGCATACCTGTTCTTTGAACTCCTGCGGTTTGATTATTCGGTAAAAAAACAACTCAATTCCCCCCGCAAGATCTATATCATCGATACGGCATTCAGCGCCATAAGCGGCTTTTCCCTGTCCCCGGACAAAGGGAGGATACTTGAGAATATTGTCTTTATCGAACTCATGAGACGCGGCACTAAAATTTTTTACTTTGCCGGAGTGCAGGAATGCGATTTCATTCTGAAAGACAAAAAGAAGATCACCGATGCGATCCAGGTCTGCTATGAATTCACAAAAGAAAACAGGGACCGGGAAACAGGGGGTCTCCTGAAGGCAATGGCTGAATTCAAACTCACGCAGGGTATGATCCTCACGTACGATCAGGAAGATACGCTGGCATTTGAAGGAAAAACTATCATCATCAGACCGGTCTGGAAATGGCTTTTAGATAATTTCACGGTACCTGCCTGAGGTGGGCAGCAAAAATTCCCTTTTCATTATTGTGCAGATCCGGTTGTACACGTGATCTGTTGACTGGTTATCTGATACTTAAACCCCGTGGACCCCAAAACCCGGAATATCTCTGACGGAGAAAAACCCTCACCGATGTGACCCCCCCATCCCTCAACACCGCGTAGTCTATCGCGGCCTCACCGAAGAAACCGCACAACAGTTCCTCAAAAACAACATCTTTTCCAACAAGGGATTCACCGACACGAGAGTCAATCCCTGGAATGCCTGCCAGCCTCAGGACGTGGAACGAGGCGAGCAAGTAACACAACCTCATGGCAATCAGTCTCCCGGAAGCGGCAAAGGGACTGTATGTTGCCGAGCAGGAGATGATGATCCTGCAACGGGATCTCACCCTGAAATGCATCGGGTTCGCGATGTTTGATTCCGTGAAGATTGCGCCTGACGGAACCCCGAGGAATATCCGTTTGTTTGCCATGGAGATGAAACCATGAAGGACCTCAGGGGTCGGTTGATTGAAAACGACCCGGCCACCCTGCAATGGAGCAGCGAGCCGGTAAGTACTGAAGAGAAAGAGCGGGCGGAAGAATTGTTCATGTGGATTAGTAAAAATTAATTGAGTACCCCAATGACCACGGATTATTTTTCTCTTTCAGAAGAAGAAAGAGAGAATGCAATCAATTACCTGATAGATACCATTCCCGATAAGGAATGGTCTGAGGTACTTGCTGTTATGCAACGGGAGGGGGAGAGTTGGACAGCGCTGGCCCATTTCTGTTTTGGCATGCGGGTAAGAAATCTCCTGTACATAGGTCCGGTTACATTACAGACAGCAGATCTTGATTATGAATGGGCTGCCCTGGTGGAGGAAGTCATCAAAAGAAAATTCGATTATGGTTTTGGAAGGGAAAAGGGCTCTTTCAGGAAATTTTCAAAACCCCGTTTAAAATAATAAAATGTACGTTCACCGGATTGAGTACATTGATTTCATGGTACCGGGGGCGGGACTCCCCAGTGTCGAAAAACTCTCTTTTTCCTCTGCCATATCCTTAAAAAAACCAGTCCCGGAAAAACGACCCTCATATTCGCATTCCGGCAGGGTTTCTTAGGTCCGGATGGGGTAAATTAGGTGGTAAAATCCGGCACGATGTAACGGGCTTTGGTGGCCACTAGGTGAGGTGCATTCCTGCGTTATTTTGTTAAACAGGGCACTATAACGCCTTCGTTTCCACAGGAACAGAAAAGAGGGGATTATCAGGGTTTTCCAGTAAAGGCTAGGATAGCGGGAAGGCAAAAGGAGCCCGTATAGGGCTTATTTACCCTCAGGGTCCGGGCCCCTTGATACCTGGTGTCCTCGATAATGGGTAAATGAGGGGGGAGAATTTCGCGCCTATTTCTTCAGTAATTCCATAAGACCCCATCCCCCAACAAGAGCAACAACCAGAAAAAGGAAGAGAACCCTAACTCAGTACAAAGCTTTGGGACGCTTCATTCATGGCCCTCCACGAATCCGACACGGTTGAATTCAAAAAATCCCTCTCCAGCATCCTCAAAAAACTCCACCTGCTCAAAAACGGAGTGCCTACAAACACTGCGATCCTGATATTCGGAAAAGATCCCCAGCAGTTCATCTATCAGGCAGAAATCCGCTGCGGCCATTTCAGCGGGACCGATGTTACCAGTCCCTGCATCAGCATGAAGTTGATCGGTGGACCGCTTATGCGCCAGATCGATGATACGGTCAGTTTTATCCTGTCGGAGATCCGGAAATCCGCATGGGTCGTTCCCGGCAAAACCCGGCGGGAGGAACACGGGGATTATCCCCCGGAAGCCGTGCGGGAATCCGTTATCAACGCGCTCTGCCACCGGGATTACCGGTCCGTTGCACATGCCCAGGTCCGGATATTAGCCGGACAACTTCAGGTATGGAACCCGGGAAAACTCCCGAATGTCCTGACCGTAGAATCGCTAAAGATTGATCACCTGTCCCTTCCGAGAAATACCGCTGTTGCGGATCTGCTCTTCCTCGCAGGATTCATTGAACAATGGGGATCCGGAACCATTCATATGGTAAATGCATGCCGTGAACAAACCCTTCCCGATCCGGAGTTTAGGGAACAGGATGATTCATTCTCCGTAACCTTCACCCGGTCAAGTATCAACCGCTTCATGGAAGAGCCGAATTTGATCAACGACCGGCAAAAACAGGCACTCGTATATCTCCGGCAGCACCCGGGGATCACCTCAACTGAGTATGCAAAACAATTTGCCTGCACGCAAAAGACCGCTCAGCGGGATCTTTTTGAACTGGAGACGCTGCATATTATCGTAAAAAAGGGAAAAGGTCGAAGTACTGCCTATCAGTTGAATGAACCTTTCCGGACATTTCCCTACATTTCCATGCGTGATCCCAAAACACAATCCGGCTGAAAATTTTCTTTAAAACCGGCAAACTCGATACATATTACCTTAATTTAATCATCGGGAATCCGGACATATCTGGACATTTCCGGATATGACGTGATGTGAGAACAAATTCGAAAACCTCGTAAATATTCCCTGAAATTAATAGTCGGGCAGATAAAACCCGTAGAATTCTCAAAGCCAATGTGGACATGATGTGGGCATATGTGGACAATGGCATGTGGTGGATACGTGGTGAAAATGGCGAATAAATGGTGAATAAAAACGAAATAAACCATCAACGAAGCCAGCATAGATAGTGTAAACAATTTACTGTAAAATCGAAAACGCCCTGATCTCTAATCAT
>JBAXDE010000212.1:0-4316 GCA_037141115.1 Methanomicrobiales archaeon
GGATCAAAAACGAATTGGCGAAAACAGGTTTGCCCTATTTTTTGGAGGGGATACCCCATTTGACGGAATTCACGAGATTTCGGGCTCCAAAATATACCTCTTTAGACCGCTTTGGGTTGCCAAAAAGGGACCATCGCGGGTTTCAGCCCAATGGGGGGTGGGGCCGGGTGAAATCAGGGGGCTCATATTCTGAAACAGAAAATGGTTGCACCCCGATACCATCGGAGATCCACACTCACAATACCCTCAGGGACCCACATCCAATCCGGGCCCGTAAAAGCCCCGGTTTGCCATTCCGGAGAGTCCATTTCCGGAATATGTGCAAAAAAGTGTACACTTTTACACACGATTTCCAGAAAAACATTTTGCTTACGATTTGAGCCAAACGGAGCGTTTTTCATCGAACTATAAAACGCTAATGTACGCTTTTGGGAGGCAAAACTCAGTGGGGGTGGGGGGGTAGGAGGGTCAAAGGGAAAAGAACCCCCTTTTTGAGGCCCGGAACGAAACCCCATCACGTCGGAAATAGACGTGAATTTCCCGTTATTTCCAACCCTGAATTTATGCAAACAATCCTGGAGGTGGGCTTCGCTCCGGAAGAGATCGCGTGAAATCTTTTTTGAGCGGAGGCCGGGGAAATTTTTTCGTAAAATTCCGGTTGAAAGTTTTCCTGAAAAAAATTCGGCCGGGAAATCTTCCGTCCCGGGCCCCACCCTCCGGAACCCGGGGGCTGGCCTCTCTCCGCGTAACGGCCCAGCCTTGAGCCGTCGATCGCATGCCGTTTGACTATTGAGCGGTACAGGAACGGGAACCGGGACGTGTGGGTACCGTTACATTTGAGAGAGTGAGTGATAACGGAAGGGTTTGGAACAATCGTTGGGAGGCACATGGGGCACATTGAGGTATATTTCTGTCATTCTCGTTCTGTTGTCAAAAAACTTTCACCACGAGAAGGGTAATATCGTCTGACTGGGGTGCATCACCCGTGAATTCCTGTACATCAAGGAGGATCTTTTTTGTAATCTCGCCTGCGGTGAGCCCGCGGTTTGAGAGAATGATCTGTTGCAACCGTTCCTCGCCAAAGAGTTCATCTCTTATGTTCGTGGCTTCGGTCACGCCATCCGTAAAGAGCACGATGAGATCCCCGGACTTAAGCGAGATCGTCGCTTTTTTGTAAAGGGAATCTTCCGTAATCCCCAGCGCAATACCGGTCGGCTCAAGTTCGGTGATGTGGTCCTCATGTGAAGGAAGGACCATGGGGGGGTTGTGCCCGGCGTTGACATACGTGAAGGTCTCACGAGCCCGGTCAAGAACCCCAAAAAATGCCGTAACGAACATGTCAGCTTTCTGTTCAGCGGTAATGATGGCGTTTACATCCCGGATAATATCCTCGGGCATCTCGTGCCAGGCTGCATTCACCCGGATAATAACAATCGAGAGGGCCATGAATATTGCCGCAGGAAGTCCTTTTCCCGAAACGTCGGCAATAATGATACCTACCTGTTCCTGTTTATCCCGCATTCTTGCGCCCGGGATAATATCATAGAAGTCACCGCCAACAACTTTTGCAGGAAGGCTCATTGCAGCTATATCATAACCCGGTACAGGCTCGATAATCGCGGGAAGGAAACTCTCCTGTATCTGTGCGGCAATCTGGAGCTCGGAATTCTTCCGTTCCAGCTCTTCACTCTCCTCTTTAATCCTCGTAATCATCAGGTTGTTACTCTGTTCGAGTCTCGTGAACTCAACGTTCTCCATGCTCCTGATGGTATGGTCAAGTTTTCCCCGGGAGATAATGTGCACATCTTCAACGATCTCGTTGATGGGACGGGTAATCATCCGTGCAGCCCCGTACGCTGCAAGTATCCCGAGTACGACAGCGATAATCCCGAGCAAGAGATGGTAGACAAGAAGGTCATTGAGTTTCTTAATGAGGTTTTCATCGGTGTACGTAAACTCGACGATAATACTGGTATCAGACGCTGAATTGTCTTCACTCAGGTTGACAAAGAGGTATTTTTTTGATGTATGCTGATCGGGAGAAACGGTCAGGTAATCAGATCGTGCTGCAAGCACGTAATCAAGGATCCGTTCCTGCTCGGGATCCGGTGAGGGGGAACGGTACACTCCGTCATGAGTGAAGAGGTTTTTATGAACATCAAATATCCGGATGCTTTTCAGATTCGGGTTGATTGCCTCCAGTTTTTGTGTTGTATCAAAGTAGGAGAGGGTAGCCCGCTGGTTCTCAAAGTCACTGGAGGCAAAACCGAGTTCGAGCAGGTACCGGTGATCGGGGGTGGGCATGAACGCAAACTTTCTCATTTTTCCGGTCACCGTTGAAGAATTTGCATTCTCCACTGACCGGACAACCCTGTCTGCCACAAACGAATCACCGGCGAGAATTATTGGCAGCGAATGGTTGTAATCAGCAAATGACGACAGGTTAAGATCGAAAACTCCTGGATCCGTGGAACGTATGATCACACCGTATTCATCGATGACATAAAGATCAAGTTCCCCGTTAAAATTTTTCCCCATGGTGTTTTTTAATCCCAGGTAATCAATTTTTGAAATGTCTCCCCCGCTTTTTACATATGCAGCCAGATACTCTTTGAGTGCTGCTTCCATCTTGTCATTGGCTGTATTGTCAAAAAGATCCAGACCCTGATCTACGAGAATGACCGACTCCTTGGTATTCAGTTCAGTATACTGCTGGAGATATTCATCCTGAGTAATCATATCCTGCTTTGCCTGCATGTATGAAGCCGTGATAAGAAAACCGATCACAAGAAGAATGATGCACACGATCATGAAAATGAGGTAATGACGGAGGGGTAATCGCCTGAATGAGAGGGGAGGTTTTTTAATCATAATTATCCTGCAGGATCGGTTAAACCGCTTATCGATCGGGTATTAATGCGATAAATCCGGTATGGCACCCACCGGGAATTCCCGTCCGTACGTGCGAACAGTACTACCAAGAAGTTTGACGGGGTATTGAATAAACTATCTTTTTTTATCAGGAACCGACTATCTTTTTTTTCCTGTCAATGCTGAAACCCGGGGGCTGGCCGGTCTCCGTGTAACGGCCCAGCCTTGAGCCGGTCATCGCATGCCGTTTGACAATTGTCCGGAACAGGAACGGGCACCGGACCGGGCAGGTAACGAAGCGTGGGAGATTGGGCGGTACCGGAAAGGGCTCTGCTCCCACCGTTATTTTCACCCCACGGTAACACACTATAAAAGGCCAAACATCCGGTTATCACTAAGTAAGCAATGGTGCGATGGTGGTGAACGATTGAGCGATAACCCGGTTCCGGAACCAGTAACCCATTCCCAGATTCTCTTTTACCAATCCGAAACCGGGACGAGCCGCATTGAGGTCCGGCTCGAAGAAGGGACCGTCTGGCTCACGCAGGCACTCATCGCGGAACTCTACCAGATAACAAAACAGAATGTCAGCCTCCATATCAGGAATATTTTCCATGACACGGAACTGGAGGAAGGATCAGTTGTCAAGGAATACTTGACAACTGCTGCTGATGGCAAGAAATACCGGACCCTTTACTACAACCTTGACATGATCCTCGCCATCGGCTACCGCGTCCGCTCCCACCGGGGCACGCAGTTCCGCAGGTGGGCTACTGAGCGGCTGAGCGAATACCTCATCAAAGGATTCGTAATGGATGACGAGCGGCTCCGGGAAGGAAAGAGCATCGGTGCTGACTACTTCGATGAACTGCTCGAACGCATCCGCGATATCCGGGCATCCGAGAAGCGGTTCTACCAGAAGATCAGGGATATCTACACCCTCGCGATCGATTACGATCCCCATGCGGATACAACACTCGATTTCTTCAGGATTGTGCAGAACAAGCTGCACTGGGCAATCACCGGCCACACTGCTGCGGAGATCATTGCAGAGCGGGCAGATGCATCAAAGCCTAATATGGGACTCACCACCTGGAAAGGTGCCAAAATAAGAAAAGGGGATGTCACCGTTGCGAAAAATTACCTTGACGAGACAGAGATCTCGCACCTCAATCGCATCATCACCATGTATCTCGATTATGCAGAGATGCAGGCAGAACGAAAACGGCCCGTCCACATGATCGAGTGGAAAGAGAAACTGGATAATTTCCTCAAATTCAATGAGCGGGAAATTCTTGAAGATGCCGGGAAGGTATCCATGGAAGTTGCCCAGCATCTCGCATGGGAAGAATATGAAAAATTTTCCCGGCAAAGAATGACAGAAGACACTGCTTGTTTTCGCCAATTCGTTTTTGATCCACTAAACGCGAAAACGCCAATCCAAT
>JBAXDE010000213.1:0-4291 GCA_037141115.1 Methanomicrobiales archaeon
TACTTAACCAGCGTATCAGGCACATGAAGGAGTTACGATGAATAAGGATTTTCTTTCAATTCTGGATATCAGCAAAACCGAGCTGGAGCAGATACTTTCTGAAGCAAAACATCTCAAGGCACTGAAAAAACAGGGAGTTGTTCACGATTTACTGCGGGGCAAAAACCTTGCAATGATCTTTGAGAAGTCATCGACCCGCACGCACATCTCGTTTGAAGTAGGGATGAACGAGTTAGGGGGTCATGCCCTGTTTTTGAATGCCCGGGATATGCAAATCTGGCGGGGCGAAGAGATCCGGGACACAGCACGGGCAGCTTCGCGCTATGTATCCGGCATAATGATCCGGGCCTATAAACACAGTACCATTGAGGAATTTGCCCGGTTTGCCACAATTCCGGTCATCAACGGGCTCTCCGATCTCGAACATCCCTGCCAGTTACTGGCCGACATCATGACCATGGAGGAGCATTTCGGCTCTACCAATGATCTGAATGTGGCATGGGTTGGCGATGGCAATAATGTCTGTAATTCATTGATCCTCTCGACCGTCCTTACCGGGTATTCCGTAACGGTGGCAACTCCCGCCGGTTACGAGCCTTCGGAAGATATCGTCAAAAAGGCACGCTCTCTTGGCGGAAAAGTGATTCTTGTAAAAAGCCCGGAGCAGGCGGTTAAAGATGCCCATGTCATTGTTACGGATACGTGGGTGTCCATGGGTGATGATGCTGAACGCGATGAGCGCCTGAAGACCTTCTCGGGTTATACGGTAGATGCGGGGCTCATGCGGCACGCGTCACCGGATGCACGGGTACTTCATTGTCTTCCGGCACACCGGGGCGAAGAGATTGCAGACGAAGTAATGGAAGGCGGTCAGAGCCTCGTGTGGGATGAAGCTGAAAACCGGCTGCATGCACAAAAAGCTCTCTTAGTGCGGCTGCTGAAAAAATAAAAAAAAGTTTTTTTTAATTGTTACTTATCGGTAATGAATTTATTCAGTTCATCACGCATATATTTCTCAACTTTCTGCATGACCTCGATTGTACCCCGGAATGCGAGGAGGTCCCTTTCATCCCCTTCCATATTGGCAAATTTGATCTTCTCTCTCCGGTCAACAACTTCCACATCGAATTTCGTCGAGATATCAAAAATGATCTTCTGGGGAACCCCGGGGGGGATCACAATATCAAATAACTGTTCTTCATCGGTCAATTGTTTTCACCTGATTCACTTTCCTATTTTGATCCGCCGGCTCATAATACATGGGCCCCCGCGTACGCCCCCGATCGGATTTTTGGGTTTTCCCAGCGAGTTCATGCAACGGCCCATCAGCGCCGCGCCCCGTGCAAGTCCGTCATCCACAAAGACGAGATGGTCCCGGGGATCATCGTAAAGTTTGCGTTCGATAATCCCGTCAAGAATATATTCCGGTTTTCTGCCGGAGATCGCAGCCCGGCCGGTGAATCCAATCGAGGAATTCGGGGGTACGAGTTTTTGTTCAACTGCCACATCGATCAGTCGCAGGGCCATCCTGGAGCAGACCCGGTCAATAACCTCGTTGAGCATCGCGAGATTATGATTTTCATGGATCTCTTTTCCAATCTCAAGCAGTTTTCCCAGATCGCTGCTGTTCTCACCGCAGTCACAGCCAATCATTGCAATGCCGGACTCAAGCGCCAGTTTTGCATTGACCGGAATCCGCCCGAACCGGTCTCGTTCCGCAGGAACAATCCGGATATCTATGTGTTTGTGGCACCGGTCAACAAAACTATCAATAATCCTGCGGTTCCCCCCGCCAAACAACCCTCCGGAAACACTGTGCTCGCCAAAAATATCCAGAGCAGTACCGGTTCGTTTCTGCACAAGGCCGGTTCCCCGGACAATTGCATCAGGAATTGCACCGGCAAGACCGCAGAAGTTTCCCACGGTTTTTGCAAACGGGTTGATATCGTTGGGATCCACGTCACTTGTGATTCTGCCATCAAGAGTTGTACCGAAATCCACCGATATGCAGGGGTTGCGGAAATCAACCGGTGTCCACTTCGCACCCTCCTTGATTCCGGCCATGGCAAGTTCCCCCTCCATCTCGTTTGCGACCATCTCTACTCCGGTTGATCCAACCGGGGGAATGACACCCGCCACTGCCCCGACAAATACAACCTTGTCGGCAAAACTGAATGGCTGGAGTTTCTGGGGCTGATTCTCTTTTGACATGGGAGGAGTCATCTTGCGGGGAGGAACTCCCGCGTTGAGGCAACCGTTTGCAAGGGCAATGACAAAATCACCGATCTGATCCGGTGATTCCATCTCAGCTACAACACCCGTACTACGGACAACAAAATCCAGTTCTTTCAAAACATCCAGGTGGGCATCCCTGTGGCACTGGAGCAGGGTATCCCGGACAAGTTCGGTCACTGCTTCACGGGTCAGCTCGGTCCCGTCAAGTGTTGCACCAAATATGGTCTCTCCGGGTTTGGGTGGCCGTATATCACGGCTCATACTCACGGTTTTGTTGATCACATATGACATGCCGGTCTCAAGACTTACTCCGGTGAGGATACACTTGGTGGTGGTGTTTCCCATCTCAACTGAAGCCACAATGAAATAAGGTTTATTCTTGTATTCAGGGAACTGCATCCCTGCCCCATGGGTTATTGAGGGCGGTGGCGGACTTTCCACAATATGGGGTTTTTGTTTTATAAATCGGGAAAGAAAACCAGCGCACATGATGAACGAGTCTTCAATGCGACAATCCTTATAATTTTCTATTTTGCTGCAGGAGATCGTCTGAAATTAAAAGACCCTGTCGGTACTGGAACCCCGAAAAATAACTCCTGTTCGCCTAAGGGTTTCCTCAAAAAGCAATATATTTTGGCTGGCATCCACTCATCAAAAAATGATTTTTTTAAATGAACTCTAAAATCTTAAAAAAAATTACTTTTTGGTTTTTGGTATCTTTTTTGTTTTTAATGCCTGGACCATACGTGCCTGTATGCCAAAATACTGGGATACCCCAATTGCGTGGCACTGGTCAATGGAGGTACTGTCAAACGAGACCATATCCTCAGAATAGATCGCATCCGGTGAACTGCGACCGAGTACCCGGACAGCTCCCTTATAGATCTCCATATCCACGTTACCATTGACCCGTTCCTGGGTGGTGTCGATGAATGCGTTCAATGCGGTGTATAATGGCTCGTACACCAGTCCTTTGTAGGCCAACTCTGACCATTTGTCATCTACTGTACGCTTGAACACCAATTCCTGCCGGGTGAGGACAAGAGCTTCAAGATCCCGGTGTGCAGTGAGGATAACCGTGGCTGCCGGGTGCTCGTAATTCTCGCGGGCTTTAATTCCGAGGATACGGTCTTCAATGATATCATTACGACCTACCCCGTGCTTTCCGGCAAGTACATTCAGGTGCTGGATCAAATCGTAACCTGACATCTTTTTTCCATTGAGTGCCACCGGTATGCCGGCCTTGAACTCAAGAGTGATCTGTTCTGGTTTTGCCGGCGCCTTTACGGGAGATACTGTCCAGAGGTAGATCTCTTCCGGGGGGTGGTACGCGGGTTCCTCAAGTTTTCCCCCTTCAATGCTCCGGCTCCAGCAGTTCTCATCCATGCTCCAGGGTTTATCCTTTTTTACCGGAACCGGAATCTTATGTTTCTTTGCGTAATCGATCTCCCAGTCACGGGTAAGATTCAGTTCACGAATCGGTGCAACGACTTCAAGACCGGCACTTCGGATGATAAAGTCAAACCGGAGCTGATCATTGCCTTTGCCGGTACAGCCATGCCCGATGGCTTTTGCACCTTCTTTTCGTGCAATCTTTACAACTTCCTGAGCGATCAGGGGTCGGGCTAGGGATGTCCCCATAGGATACCCTTCATACGAGCCGTTTGCTTTGATCGCCGGAAAGATGTGGTTGTTCACAAATGCTTCGCGGGCATCAATGGTGTAATGCTTATCGGCGAGTTTTATCCCTTTTTGTGTAGCGACATCGATCTCTTCATCCCGCTGCCCGACATTTACGGCAACGGTGATGACGCGATCGTAATCATATCGTTCTTTTAAAAGGGGGATACAGATGGAGGTGTCAAGCCCCCCGGAATATGCAAGGACAATAGTACCTTTTCCCATGGTTAACCTCTTGTAGATTATTTATTACCTGTATGCCGTTTCAGCATATATTTTCAGGGGCAATCTGAAGTCAGATCCTGATTCAAAAGTAAAATGATTTTGTTACTGACCAGATCCCCCCACAGAAGTCCCAACAATCTTTTTTCGTAAT
>JBAXDE010000214.1:0-4286 GCA_037141115.1 Methanomicrobiales archaeon
ATTAGAGATCAGGGCGTTTTCGATTTTACAGTAAATTGTTTACACTATCAAACGTTCCACTAAATTAATTTGAATTTGATTTGGCCCGGGTTGAATTAATTCACCCAACGGAAAGCCTAAGGATCCACAGCTTGTCCCCGTAGGCATACGTTTATTTTCCAGGGTAAGAAACTGGTTCGAACGAGGATTATCAATTTTTAAAAGTGCAATATCATGATTCGGATCTATTGCGATAAGACGTGCAACTTCCATTTGTTGTCCGATGTCAGGAGACCGGATTACTTCAAAATTTGTATGGATTCTGCTGGGATCATTGTCAATATGGGCCAAATGTCCAACCGTTGCAATTATTCCCGGCGCTATTGCAAATCCCGAACCCAATCCCCCGGCTTGTTGAGTTTTTGATATTTGGGTGTAAGATCGAATACCGTAAATCGCGTCCCGGTTTTTTTGACAGGCATCATTGAACATCAGTTATAATTAATTGTGGGTTATTTATCGGTTGTTATGGTAATGACAAATTATGATGGGGTTGGTTTACCTGTTGGGTTGTGGTTAATCCTTTCGAACAACGATAAAAACGTCTCTTCAGGGTTTGAACAAAAAGATCAACCATGATGAGGCGTATTTTTTCTCATTCCGATTATCAGTTCACAGAATTTTATCAATTTTTTATCCCCCGGGCACGGAACGGCTCGTGTTTAAGAAAAATCCGCGCAGGTGGAAATAAGCTTCCATATATACCTATAAAAAAAGGATAGTATTATTCATTCTGATTTGATTGCTGATGACGGAAACAACCGGTAACAAGAGTTCAATTGTTGAGATCAAAGACATCACTGCAGGAGCCGGGGCTCTCGGGCTTCTTGGATATGGTATGCCGGGTGTCCTGTTAGGGCTTGCCAACGCAGGAATAGTTCAGGCGGGATCCATGATCCTTGCTATGGCAATCTTCATGGGCGGATTTGCCATGTTCACTGCCGGCCTGATGGAGTGGAAAAAAGGTAATACCTATGGTATGGCAGCCTATTCCTCATACGGTCTGTTCTGGTTCTCGTTTGCAGCACTTCTCCTTATGCCGGTGCTCGGACTTGCAAAAGATACCGGCGGTGCTGGTGCAATGGCTGCATATCTCGCACTCTGGGGTCTCTTTACCTGTATCCTGTTTATCGGCTCTCTAAAAATGTCACGTGCACTCCAGTTTGTCCTCGGGACGCTGGCAATCGTCTTCTTCCTTGAAGCCGCCGGCGCTGCAACAGGTACCGGCATGTTCACCATTGTCGCAGGATATGTTGGAATAATCAGCGGACTTGCTTCGATTTACACTGCACTCGCACCGGTCCTCAATGATCTCTACGGAAAGACTGTGGCTCCCTTAGGGTAATATCACGTTAAAAATTTATTTCGGGGAATAATTCCCCGCTTTTTTTCTGTTGCCGTTTGGCCGGTACCGGCATTTTTGGGTCTCGGACTAATTCACTTACCGGACCTTTTGGGAAAGTGGACGGTACCGGAAAAGGCTCCAACATCTCAGGTAACGGAAGGCCCGGTCCCACCCTTCCCCTCCGAAACCCGGGGGCTGGCCGGTTCTCCGCGTAACGGCCTGGCCTTGAACCGGTCTTCGCAGGCCGTTTGGCAATAGACCGGCACATGAGGAGGCGAACTGGCACGTATTGGATTTGGGGGCGTGAAAATAAAAAGGAATAAAACGGTTTATGCCACAGGACGTTAAAAATTGAGGCTGTGGAACCAGTCCCGGTTTTTAATCAGGCCGCGGGGATGGGGACCACGAAGAACGTAGCGTACCCGTCACCAATGTTCCGGGTCACATGGCCCTTGCCCGAGGTATCCTCCAGCAGGACGAGATCCCCCGGTCCCAGCCGCCGGACCGTGCCATCGGTCGTCTCCATTTCCACGGTACCCGACATGAGGGCCAAGAACTGCCGGGTGGGACATGGGTGCCAGTCGCCGATCCAGCCGGGCTGAAACGAATAGAAGCGATACTTCGAAGAGGTGTGGTCCGCGGAGATGTAGAACGGGGCGGCGGGGGGCGCTCCAGTTGCGAGACTCTGTTCGACCGTTACCGTATCAAAGTGCGAACCACCCTGTGCGTCCGCATATAGTCGGTGATACGTCACTGTGGTGATATTGGGCGGGTGTTTTTGAGCCATGGTTTGTTTTCCTCCGTACGATGTATGGGATGAGATGCTTCCCTATGAGAGAATAAACTAAACGATGAGGGATAAAGGTTACGACACGTCTTAATGTTTGATGAAATACGCTATTTTTTTCTGAATCATACAAAATCGGCTTGTCCATGGGGAATTGTACCGGGCCTTTACCTCATCTCCTGCTGAAATCCGGTGTCTGACCGGCTCTCCGCGTAACGGTCCGGCCGGGAGCCGGTCATCGCAGGCCATTTGACTATTGCCCGGAACAGGAACGGGCCCGGACCGGGCAGAAACCGGAGCGTGTAGGAGGGGGAGCGGTACCGGAAATGGCTCAGCGTCTCCGGAACCGGAATGATCGATGGTATGGATCGAAAACCCGGTATGACCATCATTAAGCCCTATCAGAAACAAGCGAATACCTATGAAAGTCAGGATCGACCGTTCAACATGCGTCAGCTGCGGATCCTGCTGGGACACCTGCCCGGGCTTTTTCGAACAGAATCCCGATGATTCGTTCAGCCAGGTTATTGAAAAATTCCGGCTCAACGAAGATATCGCACAGGGCATGACTCAGCCAGACCTGGACGCTTGCACACAGGATGCTGCGGATCTTTGCCCTGTGCAGATCATCAGCATTGAAAAAAGTTGAAGGCATTCGATCGAAGGGGTCTGTTCCACAACAGGAAGGCCCGGGCCCCACCCCTCCGGAACCCCTGCCGGCCTGTAACGCTATGAGGGATTTTTTATATTTTTTCCGGCATACGCCAGCCAAAAAACCGGATATAAATTTCAGCCGCCGGAATATCTCGTGATGAAGTTAAGGTCCATTATAATACGAACAGTTTGAAACGGGTAAATAACAGGAGTTAAGATACAGATTCCCGGTGTAAGCTATCGGTCCTGCCGGGCTGGCCCCATGCTTTAAGTAAGGTGTACCTTGATTACCGATCCTAAAACCGAAGATGCGTTATCACCAGTGATCGGTGTGCTCCTGATGATCGTTGCTTGTCTCTTTCTTGCCGTTGCTATCGGAAGTGTTGTGTTAAATTCCGGTCAAAACCTCCAGGACTCAAAGATTGTGGCAGTCTCTGCATCGAAGACTTCGTCCGGGTACAGCTTCACGATGAACGGGGGAAAGGACCTCCACGATCTTGTCGCGCTCAAGATCGTACAGCCTCAGTACTTCTCTAAATATTCCTCCGTGATCTTTGGGTAGTCATCAACGCCGATCAACCTCCAATCAACCAAGAGATCGAAGAACAGTAACAAATGTGACAAATTTGAGTTTTTTCCGAATTCCTTCCCAGACAAAGAGCCGGAAGAGATCGAAACGGAACAAATCCTCGTCGATTGTTCTCGGTCCACGTTGAACTTTGGCAAAGAACTGCCATTGAAGAGCCACCCAGATATTCTTGAGGAGGAACGCGATTATTGTCAAGAGGTACCGGATCGTAACGTTCCTAGAGGACGTCTTGCCTTTTACGATATTCCGGATCCGGTAAGAAGATTCGATAGCAAACCGTTTCTTGTAGACGCTGTAGACTTTACGGGGCTTCCAATCGATGCCGTATACGACATAACAAAGATTTACATTTCCGAATTTCTTGTTCCTCCCCTGAAGATACTGAACATCAATTGCAAGGGTAAGCTCCAGAGGAACGCCAGATCCCCTCATCGTATAATGTGCATACCGGGCACGATTCCCCCGTAGTATTTCCTTAAGCTCTTTACCGTGTTTTCTCACAGGAACAATATGAGGGATCTTTTCTTTCTGGAGAAACGAGAATACTTCGTTTGAGTAGAAACCCCGATCAAGACACAGAACAGCAACGGAAACTTTTGCGTCGTTGATGATTGTCAGGAATCTTCGAATGTACTCAACTGTTGATACACCCTTCTTTACCGGGAGAACCGCAAGCGTCAGCCGTTGGCCTTTTGTGGTAACATAAAGCGATACGTAGGAGTAAAATTTGGTTGTGGAGTCCTTCATTTTACTCTTGATAACGTAATCTTTGTTTCCATCCACAATTTCACCGTAATAAGGATCATTGGTGAAATCTATGTATCCTCTCGAAAAACACGGGTCAGCTTTGAGAACAACCCCGTCGTCTCACT
>JBAXDE010000215.1:0-4266 GCA_037141115.1 Methanomicrobiales archaeon
GTATATATTTACTAAAATATCGATCTTTCCCTTAGTTTTGGAGGGGATACCAAAAGGGTCAATATTCAAAGGAAAAAACCGTGCAATTTAGCGGGCTTTGGATGGGCCGGAAAAATGACAGAACCAGAAGGAGGTTTTTTGGATTATCCGCCAACCGGAAGCAGATGTGACGGTAAACCGGATCCCCGACGGAGAATTGTGGCTATATCCGGCAGGTTCTCTGAAACCGGTTAATACCCCGGAGAAACGTTTTGCGATATTTGCTGTACCTTCCAGAATGTATTTAGTCGTGAAGGTGTGATACTGCCTCATATCAGGAATATTTCCATGTGGTTCGAATTACTGAATTTTATCATTGGTATTGCATTTGGTTTTTTTCATCGTGGTAAGGAAGACTATACGGGTCTCCTCAGGACTGGTGCAATCACCGGTGCGGTTATGGGTATCGTTTTTGTGCTTCTCTCGATCTTCCTGGTTCCGGGCAATCTCAGTATTGATGTGAATTTCCTTGGGGTGTTTGGCATATTTATTGTGATTCTTCTTTTTGTGATCATCTTCATCGTGGGTGCGTTTATTGGTGACAAACTGGAATCCGTCCTGAAAAAGTAACGGTTCATGGATGATGCGATACAGTCTTCTTCCTGATCGTTGTACTCATACCCGGTCCGGAAATCGCCTGCTCTTTTCCCCCACCATAATATCTCACCCCATCCAATATCCTTTAACAGGAATTTTATGAAGATCCTCGCTATCCACGGGAGCCCCCACACCACTCGCAGCACAACACGAAAACTTGCCGGTTTTATTCTTGAAGGGGCTGCAGAAGCCGGAGCCGAGACAGAGATGTTCGATCTTTGTGACTTCCGGGTCACCCCCTGCACCGCGTGCGAGGGGTGCTCGTTCAATGGCATCTGCGTGTACGAAGACGATCTCCCGGCCATTGTGGAGCGGATGAAGGATGCAGACGGGATCGTGTTTGCATCACCGGTCTATCTCGACAATGTCTCGGGCCAGATGAAAATTTTCTTCGACCGGCTGGCAGATGCGATCCACTACCAGATGCTTGCCGGGAAATACGGCTGCTCGGCTGTGACCACGCACACCTCGGGAGGCGAAGAGGTGGTGGCATACCAGAACCATGTCCTGAATTATCTTGGCGTGATATCCGTTGGCGGTCTGAGCATTGCAACCGGTGGAAGCGCAGATGCCGTTGATGGAGTGGAGACTTCCGCACGGGCGCTCGGAAAGAAGCTGGCCGGTGCCATACAGGACGGGTTCTCCGATCCAAAACAGGAAGAAGAGATTGCCGGCAACCGGGATTTTTTCCGTACTATTGTGATCGAGAACCGGGATTTCCGCACCGATGAGTACGAGCGGTGGGTGCGACTCGGGTGGATCAGGTAAGAACATTTAGTCAATCCGGACGGGAAGATACCCGGGGTAAAACCTGTGATCCGGATACTTGGCTTATGGCACCGGGAATTATAACCTGAAATAATTTGCAAAAAAGTTAGTAATTATCAGCCGCAATCTCGAAATATGCCTGCGGGTGATCGCAGACAATGCATTTTGCGGGAGCGCACGTTCCCGTCTCAACAAACCCGCAGTTACGGCAGTACCATTTCACCGGGGTCTCGGCTTTGAATACAGTGCCTTTCACCAGGTTTGCGTGCAGTTTTGCATACCTCTCTTCATGATGGGCTTCTACCTTTGCAACCTTTTTGAAGAGATGAGCAATCTCAGTAAATCCTTCCTTCTCCGCAGTTGCGGCAAATCCCGGGTAGAGTGTGCCCCATTCCATCTTCTCGCCCGCGGCGGCAGCGGCCAGGTTTTCTTTGGTAGTCCCGATCATACCCGCCGGGTAGGATGCGGTAATCTCTGCATCGCCGCCTTTGAGTTGTTTAAAGAAGAGCTTTGCATGCTCTTTTTCTTCTTCGGCAGTCTGCAGGAAGAGTGCTGCAACCTGTTCGTACCCCTCCTTTTTTGCTGCGCTTGCAAAGAATGTGTAGCGGTTCCGTGCCTGGGACTCACCGGCAAATGCGGCGAGCAGATTCTTCTCGGTTTTACTCCCTCTGAACTCCATTGTCTGGCCACTCCCTTGATAATAACCAGTCTCTCTGCATCCTTGAACCCCATTTCTTTGGGGAGACTGGTACCGGTAATATCCCCTTTCCTCTTGGATAATCCTTTCACACGGTTTTTTTTCGGCTGTTTTATCTACATTGTCTTGCAGACACTATTTTCGAGTTTTCCGATCTATGTACACGGTTCTTTACGTAGATGACGAACAGCATCTTCTTGACCTGGCGAAGATTTTTTTAGAACGCTCACCTGAATTTTCGGTAATAACCCAGAATTCGGCACGGGCAGCGCTTGATTCTCCGCTCCTTGCAGTCTGCGATATCATAGTCTCGGATTACCAGATGCCGGAGATGGATGGGATCGCATTCTTAAAAGCCATCCGCGAGCGTTCCAGGACATTGCCCTTCATCCTTTTTACCGGGCGCGGACGCGAAGAGGTAGTGATCGAAGCCATCAACAACGGGGTGGATTTCTATCTCCAGAAAGGCGGGGATCCCAAGAGCCAGTTTGCCGAGCTGGCCCACAAGATCAAGATGGCTGTTGAACGCAAGCGGGCTGTTGACGAACATTTTGAATCAGATAAACGGCTCAGCCTGCTCTTCCATGCAAGCCCGATCCACCAGATGATCACGGAGTTCTCCACCGGCCGGATAATCGATATCAACGACCGGTTCTTAAAAGACCTGAACGTTTCCAGAAATGAGGTTATCGGCAGGACAATGGAAGAGATTGGCCTGTTCATTGACCAGCCTGATTTTTCCGCTTTGATGCACCAGCTGGAGTGGGAGGGTGTGGTCCGCAATGCAGAACTTCTCGTCCGATCACGAAACGGCAGGACCTACACCACGCTCACGTCGCTTACCCGCGTGCAGGTTCATGGAAAAGATCTTATTTATACCCAGTCGGTAGATATCACGGTGCAGAAGAAAGCGCAGCAGACTATCAATGCTCTTCTCAATGCACCTCCCGATGTCTCGCTGCTTCTTGATATCAGGGGCCGCATCCTGGCTGCCAATCATGCAGCGACCGTGCGTTTTGGACTGCCGGTGCAGGACCTCATTGGCCGGGATGCGTTTACGCTCCTCTCTCCGGACCTTGCCGACATGAGGCGGGAGAAAGTCGACGAAGCGATCGCAAATCGTAAACCCCTCATGTATGTCGATAATCGGACCGGGCGATCGTTTGAGAACCATCTCTACCCGGTTATCGGGCCGGAGGGTGAAGTGTCCGCAGTTGCGATTCATTCACACGATCATACCGAAGAGCGGCAGGCAAAAGAAGCCCTGAAAGAATCCGAGGAGAAGTACCGTCTTGTGGTTGAGCACAGCCATGACAGTATCTACATCTACCGGGACGCTCACTTCCTTTTCATCAACCGGCAGGTCGAAGAGATCAGCGGCTATTCACATGAAGAACTCATGAAGCACGAGCTCTGGGATTTCATCCACCCGGATGACCGGATGTGGCTGAAAGAGTCGGCCGCAAAAAGGTTCGCCGGGGGGCATGTTACCTCAGCATTCCAGGCAAGGATCCTCCGGAAGAACGGAGAGGTGAGGGATGCGGAATTTTTCGTTGATCTCGTTGATCTCCATGGAAAATCTGCGATACTTGGGATAGCCCGGGATATTACCGAAAAAAAACGGGCGGAAGAGGCGCTACGGGAGCGCGAGGAACAGCTCCGTTCGCTCTCGGATAACCTGCCAAGCGGGGTTGTCTACCAGGGCATTATCGAGCCTGATGGCAAGAGGCGGTTCGTCTATGTCAGTGCCGGGGTTGAACGTGTCCATGAAGTGACTGCTGAAGAAGTGCTGCAGGACCCGATGGTGCTGTATAATCAGATCGTACCAGAGGATCGTATCCTGCTCATGCAAGCTGAGGGCCGGGCTATCTCGTCGATGTCCCCGTTAAGTTTCGAGGCCCGGGTTCGTACGCCTTCCGGTGTGAACCGGTGGGTGCTGTTGCGTTCAGCCCCTCGCTTACATTGTGGCGGTGGAATCATCTGGGACGGGATCGAGCTCGATATCACCGCCACAAAAAAGGCCGAAGAGGAGCTCCGGGCTGCCTATAATGAGCTGGCAGCCTCGCAGGAAGAGCTCAAAGGCCAGTTCGATGCATTAAAAGAAGGCGAAGAGTATCCCCTCCAAAACTAAGGGAAAGATCGATATTTTAGTAAATATATACACT
>JBAXDE010000216.1:0-4263 GCA_037141115.1 Methanomicrobiales archaeon
TATATTTGTGACCGGATTTATACCTTCCCCCACTTTTTCGAGAGGATACAAAATGGCGGGGTATGCAAAGGGTAAACCGATCGACTGGAAAAAAGTTGGAAAAACCCTGTTTTATTACGACCCGAACTCAATTCTCCACGGTGCCTTTATGGCAAATCTTGAGGATGGAAGGATCAAGGTGCCGCGTGCACTTACCGGATATATTGAAGCGGAAGATATCAGGGAAGCCGCTTCCGGGGGCGTGAAGAATAATCCGATAGATCCAACAGGAAAAATACGGGCTGAAGCGTACGATAAAAATGTCTATTCCAATGTACCGTATCACCGGATGGAATATACCGCAGCAAAAATTACGGCATACTTTAATTTCGATCTTTCCCTTCTCGATGGAAACGGGTTTGACCCCGCAGCCAGAAGGCTACTGATTGCTCTTGGTATGTATAAAATACAGAGATTTATCCGGACCGGACTCCGGTTGAGAACCGCTTGCGACCTGAAGATGAAAGCCGGTATCAAGGTCACGGCACCCGAGAATTTTTCACTTCCTGAAGAGAAGGAGTTGCTCGCGGAAATCAAGAAAGAAATTAAAATTTGTGCCAATAAAGGGCTCTTTGCCAACCCGCCCGTGACCGAGCTGGTTACAAAAGTCAAGGAGAAAAAAGAGGAGAAGAATTCACCGGAAACAATGGCAGATACTGATGAAAAGGCCGTACCCGAATAAAAAAGGGTTAAGGAAATTCATTATGGAGAATCTCACATGCTCGTGATAGAGCTGGGTTTTCTGACAGGGCGCTTCAACACTACGCCATGGGGACGGAACGTCAATGAGGCTGTGACGGAATGGCCGCCCTCTCCGTACCGGCTTATTCGTGCCTTGTTTGATGTGTGGAAACGTAAGCGTCCTGACTGGTCAGCGGAGCGGATTGAACCGTTATTTGAGATGCTGGCGTCCAGTCCACCGAAGTTTTACCTTCCGCATGCCACGGAATCTTCCACAAGGAGTTACCTGAGCGAGAACTCTGAAGATATTTCAAAGCGCCAGTTGGTATTCGATGGTTTTGTTGCGCTCGATCCGAAAAACAAGGTGATCCTCGGATGGTCGGATCTGAATCCCACCCCCGAGCAGAAAAAAGACCTGAATGAACTGCTCCGGCTTCTCAATTATTTCGGCAGGAGCGAATCATGGATAGATGCGAGAGTGGGGGAATCAGGAAGCAACATTGAATGGAACTCCTATCCGGCGGGTGAAGGTGAACGAGCCAGAACAATGCAGAGCCGTCCTGTTGCTACACCGGTGAGTAAGGCCGACTATGAGGCAAAGCCATTCTACCTTAAACCAACTACGAAAAAAGGAAACCCTCAGCAGGTAAGTTGGCTCGATGCACTCGCATGGACAACCGAGGAAATGTTCAAAGCCAAATTGAGCGAGCCCCCGGCATTCCGGTTTGTGAAATATCTGCGAGCCGCAAACTGCTTTGAAGTGAATCCCGTCACAAAAATCCGCCAGCAGGGAAATGAAGTGAACGCGGTAATGTATTCCCTTGAATCGAAAGTCCCGCCACGAGTCCAGTTCACGCTTAACGTTGCCGAACAGGTCAGAGCGAAACTGATGGGAATCCACAAACGACTTATCGGCGATCCGGCACTAGTCTCTTCAAAGTTCAGCGGTAAGAACCCGGATGGCACCAGCTTGAAGGGACAACGACATACGTTTATTCTCCCCCTGGACAAAAACGGCGACGGAAAGATTGATCATCTGTTGATTTGGTGCAGAGATTCTTTTAACGAGACTGAACTTGCAACCCTGGACCGCCTTACCTCGCTCTGGCAAGCGGATGGAAAACCAGACCTCCGGTGCATTCCGATCCAATGGGGGATTTTTGGCGAGATCGATGGGACAACACCGGCAAAAACATTCAGGAGCGAGACGCCGTTTGTCCCCCCAAGGCATTACCGCAAAGGACGGGGAGACTTCGGGGAGTGGCTGGCAAACGAAGTGAGGCGGGAGGCAAAGAACCACGAGATGCCTGAGCCCGTAGCGGTGAGACCGCTAGCCCGGCTCAAGAGGCAGGGACGCGATCTCTTCTGGCTTGAGTTCCGGAGAAACCGTAAAGCAGATGAAGCCGGGCTGGGGTACGGGTTCGAGCTGGAGTTCGCCGAACCGGTCAAGGGACCGTTCACTCTCGGTTATGGTGCACACTTCGGGTTGGGGCTTTTTGCTCCGGTTGAAGGCTCCAACAAATAACTCTTATGACAGATTCACTTATCGATGGAAAACAAGACCTCTTCCCCGCCCGAATGCTTAACGAGTTTGCTTACTGTCCACGGTTATTTTATCTGGAATATGTCCAAGGGGAATGGAAAGATAGCGTTGATACCCTGGAGGGACATTTCCGACACAAACAAGTAGAGAAGGAGCGGGGCAATCTTCCACTACCCGGAGAAGATACGTGTTGTGATATGATTCATGCACGTTCAGTATATCTTTCAGCAGAACAACGGGGTCTGATCGCAAAAATTGATCTTCTGGAGGGTGATGGAAATTGTGTAAGACCTGTGGATTACAAGCGTGGCAGCAAACCCAATCTTCCGGACGGAGCATACGAACCCGAACGAGTCCAACTTTGTGTTCAGGGACTTATTCTTCAGGAAAATGGATATCGATGTGACGACGGTATTCTCTATTTTATCGCGTCAAAAGAGCGCGTTAAGGTCATTTTTAATGAGGTGCTGATACAGCGCACGTTGTCTCTTCTCGATGAAGCTCGTATGACTATCGGTTCAGGTAAAATTCCCCCTCCGCTTTTGGACAGTCCCAAATGCCCACGGTGTTCTCTTGTCGGCATCTGCCTGCCGGATGAGATACGTTATCTTGCCGATCGTCAGGAAGAGGGAAAACTTATTGAGGTGCGCCGGCTCCTCCCGGCAAGAGACGATGCACTTCCTTGTTATGTTCAGGAGCAGGGGGCAAGTGTATCCAAGAAGGGTGAAACGCTCGAAATAAAGATCAAGGGTACCAAATGTGCAACTGCGAAACTGATCGAGATCTCCCAATTGTGTATTTATGGAAATGTTTCAGTGACTCCACCGGCTCTTCACGAGCTCTGTGTAAGGGGGATTCCGATTTGCCATTATTCCTATGCCGGATGGTTTTATGGCATAACACAAGGTATGACTCACAAAAATGTGGAACTTCGTATCCGCCAGTTTCAGCTTGCAGGGGATTCGCAAAGATCATTAGAGATTGCCCGTCGTATTGTTGAGGGAAAAATCCGCAATTGCCGGACACTATTGAGGAGAAACCATGCGGGAGATATCATAACCGCATTGGATGAAATGGCACGACTGGCAAAATTATCATCAGGAGTGTCTGATGTGAGCACCCTTTTAGGAATGGAAGGTGCTGCGGCAAACGTATATTTCTCTCACTTTGACGGGATGCTGAAGTGTCTGGACGATACGAATGCCCCGGAGTTTATTTTCAGCACGAGGAATCGTCGTCCCCCTACGGACCCGGTGAACGCCCTGTTATCATTTCTCTATTCACTGCTCGTTAAAGATACTACAGTAACACTCCTCTCGGTCGGGTTTGATCCCTATCTCGGGTTTTATCACAAACCAAAATATGGTCGTCCTGCTCTTGCGCTTGATTTAATGGAAGAGTTCCGTCCACTGGTGGCAGACTCAATAGTAATCTCTTTGATTAATAACCGGGAAATCTCCCAAAAAGATTTCGTCCGCAGGGGACCAGCTGTGGCTCTTAAACCTGATGGAAGGAAGAAGGTACTTCAGGCATATGAACGTCGTATGGATGCATTGGTAACCCATCCAATTTTTGGTTATTCCATTAGTTATCGACGGATACTGGAAGTTCAGATTAGAATGCTGGCACGCCACATTTCTGGTGAGATACCTGTCTACGAGCCATTCTGTACGAGGTAACATCAGAGATGCGCCAGATATTTATTGTATCCTATGACGTTTCTGATCAAAAGCGGTTGTATCGTGTTCATAAACGACTACTGGGCTTTGGGGAGCCTCAGCAGTATTCCATATTCCTGTGTCTGCTTTCACCCAAAGAATTGATACTCATGATGGATGCGATTGAAGAAGAGATTAAAAAGAGCGAGGACAGGGTTATGGTGGTTAATCTTGGTCCAGAAAGTAAGAGCACGGAGAATCGTATAACATTCATAGGACTGAAAAAGGGGTTCCCATCGAGAGATGCAATTATCGTATGAACCGTGCATGATCCAAATTTAT
>JBAXDE010000217.1:0-4252 GCA_037141115.1 Methanomicrobiales archaeon
CCCTTTGATCAGTACTTCGGGACAGCGCGGGCGGCTGTTGTACTGTGATGACATGGCATACCCGTAAGCGCCGGCATCGAGCACTGCGATGATGTCACCGGCTGCAAGTTCGGGGAGTTTCCGGTCGGCTGCAAGGATATCGCCGGTCTCGCAGATCGGACCCGTGACCGTGTATTCCGAAGTGAGCGGGGCATCGGCTTTGTTTGCAACAATGACCTCGTGATAGGAGTCATACATTGCGGGCCGGATGAGCAGGTTGAATCCTGCATCAACATTGGCAAACCGCTTGTGGGCAGACTTTGTGGAATTGACCCGGGTGAGCAGGATCGTGGAATCGGCTACGAGTGAGCGTCCGGGTTCGATCCAGAGTTCCGGGGTGATGCCACAGGCTTCGACACCGGCTTTGAAGACGGGAATCACTTTTGCGGCATAGTCTTCCGGAGATGGTGATGGATCGGTATCATGGTGATAGGGAATTCCCAGTCCGCCACCGAGATCAAGGAACTCGAGTTTCACGCCCATGGTGGTGAGCTCCTTTGCGATCCGCACCATCACTTCAGCTGCCCGGACAAAGGGTTCGATATCAAGGATCTGTGAGCCGATATGGCAGTGAATTCCCACAGGCTGGATATTTTTGCAGGCAAGGGCTTCCTTGTATGCAGCGGGAATCTCCTTGTGGGGGATGCCGAACTTGCTGGTGGCAAGGCCGGTGGCGATCTTCGGGTGGGTGGGGACTTCGAGTGCCGGGTTGACGCGGAACGCGATCTTGACCGTCTTTCCTGCTGCCCGGGCCGCTGCATCGAGCTGGTGGAGTTCATCGAGCGAGTCCACCGAGACTTTCACGCCTTTCTCAACCGCGAGTTTCAGGTCTGCCGGGGTCTTTGAACTGCCATTGAAGAGCAGTTTTTCCGGCGCCATGCCGGCTTCGAGTGCGAGATGCAGTTCTCCTGATGAGAAGATATCTGCTCCCGCACCCTGTTTGGCGAGTGCCCGCATGATGGCGAGGTTGCCGTTGGCCTTTGCTGCAAAGAGCACCTGGACTTTCGGGTAGCGGGCACCGAAGGCTTTTTTGTAGCTCTCGAACTGCTCGACAACCCGGTCCTCACTTGTGACATAGAGCGGTGTCCCGTACTGCTCTGCAAGGGCAACACAGTCCTGCCCGTTGATCTTCAGGTGTCCGTTCTGCACGGTGAGATGGTGAGCGAGTTTCACAGGTTCAGCCTCCTCATGCGTTCGATTGCCTCATTGATCCGGGCTACCGGGCGGGTGATGGCAAACCGCACATACCCTTCGCCGCTGGCGCCAAACCCTACTCCGGGAGTTGCAACAATACCGGCTTCATTGAGCAGTTTTGCCGAGAAGGCCATGCAGTCATTGACCGGCATCCAGACATAGAAGGTGGCCTTGGGGGTGGGCACATCGAACCCGAGACTACGGAGGCCGGTGATCAGCACGTCGCGGCGCTCCTGGTAGATGGCGCAGGCTTCTTTGACACAGTCCTGCGATCCGCTCAGTGCAGTGATGGCCGCGTGCTGCACTGCGTTGAATACCCCGGAGTCTACGTTGGTCTTGACCCGTCCGAGCCCGGCAAGGATCCCGGCATTGCCGACAGCCATACCGATCCGCCAGCCGGTCATATTGTAGGTCTTCGAGAGGGAGTGCATCTCGATACCCACGTCCATGGCACCCTTTGTCTCCAGAAACGAGGGAGCCCGGTAGCCGTCGAATGCGATCTCGGAGTACGCATTGTCCGAGACTACGACGATATTGTTATCGGTGGCAAAGTCCACGACTTCGCGGTAGAACCCGTCCGGTGCTATTGCTGCGGTCGGGTTGTTGGGGTAATTGATGTAGAGGATCTTCGCTGCTTTGGCTATCTCTTGGGGAATATCTGCCAGCACGGGAATGAAGTTGTTCTCCCGGGTGAGTGGCATATCATGCACCCGTCCCTCGGCAAAGAGGGTGCCGGTCCGGTATACCGGGTAACCCGGGCTTGGGGAGAGTACGTAGTCGCCGGGATTGACAAATGCCTCAGCGATATGGGCGATACCGTCTTTAGAGCCCATCAGGGCAACAACCTCTTTCCCTGCATCGAGCGTAACGCCGAACCGCTGCTTGTACCAGCCGGCAACAGCGCTGCGGTACGCGGGCATACCCACGTACGACGGGTAGTGGTGGTTCTCCGGGTTCTTTGCTGCCTGGCAGAGAGACTCTACGATATGGGGCGGGGTAGCGAGATCCGGGTCTCCTACCCCGAGGTCAATGATGTCGACACCTTTTTTCTGCTGTTCGGCTTTCATCTCGTCGATCCGTGCAAAAAGATACGGCGGAAGATTGCTCATGCGTGATGCGTACATAAGTACCTAATTTTGGCAGTTTGACGTATAGTAGTTAACGCAAATTATCAGGGCTTTTTTGTCTGCCGGTTTTGTCTGCCGGCAATGTTCGGGAATATTTTTAATCAGCCACAACAAAAAAGCGCTGGGGAAAAGAGGAGTAATTACTCTTCACTGTCATGGTGTGAATGAGGTCTGTCCTGCGAAAACAAAACAACCCGGACCTGACAATATTCTCATGGAGCAATTATGGAACCTTCAGATCTTGTAGTCATCTTCTGTACCATTCCCGCAGCAGAATCAGAAGCCATGGCCCGGGCGCTGGTAGAAGGCAGGCTTGTTGCCTGTATCAACGTAGTGCCTGTGCACTCCTATTACCGGTGGAACGGGGAGTTCTGCTCGGAGCCGGAGCACCTGCTCATTGCAAAGACCAAAAAAAGCCTGGCTGAGGTGGTGATTGCCACGATTAAAAGCCTGCACAGCTACGACGTCCCCGAGATCATCGCGGTGCCGGTGATTGCAGGATATGCCCCCTACCTGGCATGGGTGCAGGGTGAGACAAAGGATACGGTCTGAAACACCCCCTCCGATTTTCAATGGCGGGATGCACAGGATTATTGCCTGAAGTGAATAATGAAGTTGTACCAAGAGGGATGGGTTAAAACGTGACAGGGGAACCAGTAACACAACCGGCAACAGCACTTCTTGTGCTCGGGTGCCCGCAGGTGCCGGTACAGACAAGTATTGCACTGTACCTGATCAACCGGCTTAAAAAAGCGGGTATGGTGCCCACGGTTGCCGGCAACAAGGCGGCAAACACTCTTCTTGTTGTCGCTGACCCGGACCGGCATTACCTGGGAGAGGTTATGGACCTTGACCGGGCAGTTGTCATGATCACCGAGAAGAAGCGGGACTTTGATCGCAGTTTTGTCTTTATCCATAATGATGCCGGGATCACGTATGCCGGGACGATGAGTGCGATCTCAAAAGCGAAAGTGTACGCAATCATCTATGGTGAGCATTACGAGGATCTGGTCAAACAGATCGACTTCCCCTGCACGATCATTGCGGCAAAAGCTGTGCATAATCCCCTTCCTTTAAAGAAAGCGCTTGACGAGGTGTCTCCATGGGCTGCGTAGAATCAATGGATTATGAGATCGTTCTCCGGGATGCGACCTTTAAGGAATCCCGCGATTATATCAAAAAAACCTATCCCGAATTCCGGGATGTCGAGCCCGGGTTCAAAGTGTTCGACACCCATGTGATTGGTCTTCCCCCGATTGCCATCGGACTTGACGGGGACTTTGTGATATTTCCCTTCACCAAGCCCTGTCATGGTACGTTCCTCCTCAGAGTTGAGGACAAGGAAGAGGCTGCACGACTGCGGGCACTAAAAAAATGAATACTTGTCGTCTCATAAGACAGGATATATAAGATACCGATATGAACTATTAGATTATCAGACAGGTAAATCATGACGGTCAAGGGAAAAGTTCTCCTAATGGATGATGAGCAGATCATCCTTGACGTCACTCAGGAAGTCCTCAATTTCCTTGGATATGAAGTGATGTTTGCCCGTGAAGGCAAGGCAGCCATCGATCTCTATAAACATGAGAAAAATGCCGGAGTCCCGTTTGATGTCGTCATTCTCGATCTTTCAGTTCCTGATGGCATGGGGGGAAAAGAGGCGATAGGATTGCTCAAGGCATTTGATCCTGATGTAAAAGCAGTGGTCTCCACGGGATATTCCAATGATCCGGTAGTGCTGGATTTTGTGGGATATGGTTTTTCCGGAAAACTCTCGAAACCCTATAAGATCATAGATCTGAAACAGGCGCTTGAGCAGTTCATATAAAAAAATGGGGTATCCTCTCGAAAAACACGGGTCAGCTTTGAGAACAACCCCGTCGTCTCAC
>JBAXDE010000218.1:0-4246 GCA_037141115.1 Methanomicrobiales archaeon
GATATACCGGGGGCGATCGGTATCATCAGAAATTTCCGGTATTTTTTCTGCGGAGGCCCTCACTTTTTTGACGTCTGTTCTGGCAGCGTCTTCTCGGGGTTTGCCTGCGCCCAGAGAAAGCCATTGTTTTAAGGCTTTTACCTGCTCATCCGGATTGACCGATGAAGAATCTCCCCCTCCTTCCACATCGTCAAGCATCAGCTCAATAACATCAGAACATGCCAGGAGCAGGTTGTTTAAGTCAGCGGTGATCACGGCACTGCCGCTGCGGATCATCTGGAACACATCTTCCATGGTGTGGCAGAGTCGCTCCATTTCCATAAATCCCATGGATGCCGAGGCACCTTTGAGCGTATGGATAGAACGGAATATCTCATCAATAGCCTCCTGGGTTCCGCCTTTCTCCAGGATCAGCATGTTCCGTACGAGATTCTCGTGATTCTCCCGGGATTCTGCAACAAACAGGGACCGGTATGCTTCGAATTCAGACATCTATGCCCTCCATTTCACGCACTACCTTCTCGATCTCTTTTGCAAGTTTATTTAACGGAAGAATCTTGTCGGCAGCATTATACTTGATCACAGATCGTGGCATGCCATAGACCAGGCAGTCTTTCTCATCGCAGACAAGGTTTGTTCCCCCGGCCTCTTTAATCACCAGTGCACCGGCACCGGCATCATTACCCATGCCACTCAGGGTAACAGTGACAATATTTTTTCCATAGACCGTAACGGCAGATTCAAATGTTTTGTCAACCGCGGGTTTTACCCCATGAAGGGGGGGGGGAATTTGTGTGGATGATCTTTCCGATCTTTTTATTGTTATCAGATAAAGCCCCGCTGACAACCGTATGCACTCCTGCCTTTGAGAGGAGAATCCTGCCGGTCAGGATTGAATCTCCCGTCTCGGTCTCCTTGACCGGTAACGGCGAGATACGGTTGAAGCGTTCTGCAAGAGGTGCGGTAAATCCCGGGGGCATATGCTGGGTAACAATGACTCCTGCCGGAAGCTGGGCCAGGAGCGAATCGAGCATTGGCGGACCACCCGCTGACGATCCGATGAGAACAACCCGGTCAGCAGGTCTGGCTGATGGGGATTCTTTTCGGGTTACTGCCCGGGAAGGCAGGGTCATGAGATGCTTGACCGCATTGACCAGTTCCTGCCCAATCTCCCTCACATGGGGGATATCCTTTGGCTTGAGCATAAAATCATCTGCCCCGAGCCGTATTGCCTGGTGAGTCAGATCCGCATCTTTTGTCGTGAGCGTACTGAGCATCAGAATTTTTGGACGTTTTGATTGTTTCTGGAGTTCTTTTAAAACTTCAATACCATTCATTACCGGCATCTCTATATCGAGGGTTATAAGATCCGGGGAGAGAGTCTTGATCTTCTCTAAGGCTTCCACACCATTGGATGCAGTTCCCACAATCTCAATAGTGGAATCTTTTGTCAGCATATCCCTGATGATTGTCCGCATAAAAACGGAATCATCTACGATAAGAACCTTAACCATAATCAGGACGCCAGAACGTTTTTTACTTCCTCAAGCACCTTGGGTGCCTGGAATGGTTTGACGATATACCCTTTCGCACCACTTTTTATTGCAAGTTTGACCATCTGTTCCTGGCCTACTGCCGTGCACATGATGATCTTTGCTGCAGGATCAATCGCCTTGATCGCCTTTAATGCCTCAATGCCATTCATTTTTGGCATCACGACATCCATAGTGACGAGATCTGGTTTTAATTCCTGGTATTTTGCTATCGCTTCTTCGCCATCCCCAGCTTCACCAGCGATAGTATGTCCACCGGTAAAAAGAATATTTTTAATAAGGGTTCGCATGAAGAGCGTATCATCCACAATCAAAATCTTTCCCATTGACGATCGAAATAATGTTTGTGAGAACATCACATAAAGATGTATTGGTGAGAGGAAAATGAAGAATATTAATTTGTTTGAGATTTGGTGGCATCTGAAATATATCGCACCCCTTTTGGCGTGAGTTGGATCTCCCTTCTGATGATGACTACTTCTCCAAGACCCAGGGATAATACTTTATCGTAAATCTGGTCGAGTTGCTTATGGGGGATGTTGAGCATATTCTCAATCGCATGGGAGTCCATGCCGGAATAGACGAGCATGGCTACCTGCTGATCGATCCCGTCCAGCTCGGTACCTTTCATATCCATGCCTTTTGTGGTATCTTTTAAAAAGTTAAAGAGAACCTGGAGGGTTGAGAGTGGACAGAGAACCAGGCTTGAGACCACTTCAGCAGAATCAAGATAGTCAATTCTTATCACGTCAGTGGGTTTACCCTGTACCTCTCTCTTGGTGAGCTCGATTGCAGCAACCTCTGTGAGAGGGACACTAATCTGCTTTACCGCCCCGACAAACCATATACCGCTCTTGACAACAACAACGCTGCCTTTCTCCCACTGGGCTTCCTTGATCATGACACCCCCACGGATGGCCGGTGACATGAAATATGCCATGAGCCGGTAGGCATTGCAGGCCGGAAGAATGTGTACTTTTAAGAACTGGAGGACTTTTTCCACAGAGAGTATCTTGTAAACAACTTCAACATCAGTCTTTACCGTTATGATGAGAATATTTTTCTTCTCTGATACATCAGATACAGATTTGAAGATGATCTCTTTGTTTATGGGTGCGGGAAATATCATGCGATCCTCACCAACATTCAGTTTGGTGACGATCCATTCTTTGTTAAACTCAATTTTTACCGGTACTTCTTTCATGAACCCTCGTGCAGTCTTACAGTATCACAGGTAAATTATTTCCTGATATAAATGTGCAGTACTATGGTTTATTTTATTCCCCCTTGGGGAGGGGTTTTATTCTTATCCGTTTTCTGAATTGAACTCATCCTTGAAAATACATCCGTGAGTTCTCCTTCGATCTCATTGGCCGGGGCTTTGAAATCCTTTAATTCCCGGAGCAGGCTTAAGTTCTTCTCGACTTTGACATGCTTTACATCAAAGGCAAGCGAACTTAACATATCTGCATCGCTGCCCCCTCCCCCTCCCGAGAATGATGCCATATCCGACTGGGTTGAGATCTGATCGTCAAACGAGTTTGTCGGTGCATCAGATTGTATCCATGCTGTTTTCATCTGATCTTTACCCGTTTCCGGCGGGGCAACAACACTTACCGGTTCCGGTGCAGCCGGAGTAACCGGAGACTGCGAGAGATTCTCATCGTCATCAAGTTCAATATCATCCAGGCTCAGGCTGTCAAGATCCCCAAAGTCGCTGTCTGTCGTATCAATGCTATCAAGACCGCTGAACTCATCAAGTCCCCCGGCATCATTATCCCTGAGAATATTGCCGGCTTCCCCGTCAATATCGAGCGAAGGAAAGGAAAGGGCCGGTCCGATGCTCTCAGGTGAACGGGTATCGGGAACTGACAGGGAGGAATTATCGGTAATTGCCTCAGTTGATAATGGGGAATCAAGATCATCAAGCAGACCTGCGTCAAATTCGTCTTCAGACAAGGACAGGAAGGGATCCTGCTCTTTTACTGTCGCCGTTGATAGGGTTCCTGCTCCTCCGGAAATAGGAGATCCTGAAGTGCCTGCACTATTTCCGGCCCTTGCAGGAGCCAGATGCCTGCCTACGGTTTCTGTAACGGTCCTGTCAAGTTGCCGGTTGATATCCTCGATCTTTTTTCCGCGCTTATTGCGTTCTCTTAACACGGTTCCCAGGGATTTGATAGAGGATATAAACGAAGTGAGATGCAGGCCAATACCACTTTTTTTATCCTCTCTTTTTACGGGGGGTGCAGCGGCTCCTTTTACCGGTTGCGGTTTTACCTTTGGCACAGCAGGGGATTTTTCAAAAAATTTCATCCCGTCAAGTTTTTTGATTATTCCGATCTGTTTTAAGTTTGACGGTTTTAAGGATTCCAGCAAGGTTTTGATCTCCGCTATCGTGACTGCACCGAGAATGAGAAGGATAACAAAACCCACAACCAGAAGTGCGGGGATCATAATGGTCAGGGGAATATCAAAGAGGATCAGAACGGATCCGGTGATAACAATAACAGCAAACAGTATTGGCCTGCGAAGATTTTCTTTCATAGCAGATCTCTTATCCTCCCAAACTGCCCTTTCCCATATTTGAAAGTCCCTCCGGGCTGAAGAACATCCCGACACCGATGGGAGCCAGGAGCAAAACCAGTCCGGTACATGTACAGAATATCGCTGTATAGAAATAATACATATACCGA
>JBAXDE010000219.1:0-4223 GCA_037141115.1 Methanomicrobiales archaeon
CTAATATCTGATGGATATCTATGTTTTCAAAATTAACCTGACGGCAGTGCTTTTTTATGGAACCCTGGGAATCCATGAATTCCTGACCGATGTGGATAGGAATAATCATGAACTCATACAGGTATAGAGAATATATCCGATACCTGACCAGTATGATTTCAATTCTGTATGTAGATGACGAACCCGGGTTGCTCGATATTGGCAAATTGTTCCTCGAACAATCCGGAGATTTCGAAGTAGCAACATTACTAAACGCGCTTGATGCGATCCGGTTACTGGAACAGAAAAAATTCGATGCCATCGTTTCTGATTACCAGATGCCCGGCATGGATGGCATCCAGTTCCTTGTCGAGGTGCGGACACGCTTTGGAACGATTCCGTTCATACTGTTTACTGGCAGGGGCAGAGAAGAGGTGGTCATCCAGGCACTCAATAGTGGTGCAGATTTCTATCTCCAGAAAGGTGGCGAACCAAAATCCCAATACGCCGAACTTTCCAACAAGATTCGTTATGCAGTGTCGCGCAAGCGGGCAGAGGAATCTTTGGAAAAGCGCCTTGTGGCGTTAACGCAGCCACTGGAAGACACGGAAATTGCATTCGAAGTGCTCTTCAATATTGATGAAATCCAGCGCCTTCAGGACGATTTTTCAAATGCCACGGGGGTAGCATCGATCATCACCCACCCGGATGGCAGACCAATAACCAAGCCAAGCAACTTCACCCGTTTGTGTAATGATATTATCCGGAAGACCCGAATCGGGTGCACGAACTGTTACAAATCTGACGCTATAATCGGGCGTCCCCACCCGGACGGCCCTATTGTGCAGCCGTGCCTCAGCGGGGGACTATGGGACGCCGGAGCAAGTATTGCTGTCGGGGGCAAACACGTTGCCAACTGGCTCATAGGCCAGGTACGAAACATTGCCCAGACTGAAGATACAATGCGGGCATATGCCCGGGAGATTGGTGTAGACGACCAGATGGTGATTGAAGCGTTTCGCGAAGTGCCGTCAATGTCGTCTGAAAAGTTTGAGGCAATAGCCCAATCGCTCTATACCCTGGCAAATCAGTTGTCCAAATCTGCGTACCAGAACGTACAGCAGGCCCGTTTCATCACCGAGCGCAAGCGGGCAGAGGATGCTCTGCTGGAGAATGATGCCCGCCAGCGTGCAATGATCGCAAACATCACGGATGTTATTGCCATTATTGATACCAAGGGAATAATCCGATACAAAAGCGAGAATATTGAAAAAAATTTCGGATGGAAACCCGGGGAACTTGTCGGCCAGCCGTACACCAAAACTTCGCATCCGGAGGATGTGAAAATAATTCAAAACGTCTTTTTGAATCTCATCAAAGACGAGAATGCATCTGCAACCATTGAATATCGCTACAAACACAAAGACGGAAGCTTCCACACGATCCATCTCTCCGCAAAGAATCTTGTTCAGGATCCACGAATCAACGGCATTTTAGTAAATTATCATGACATCACCGAACGAAAGAAGGCTGAAGAAGCATTGCGGGAGAGTGAAGAACGGTTCAAACTCCTCTTTGAATACTCACCGGTCCCCTATCAGTCGCTGGATGTGGCCGGGAGATTCCGCGCAGTGAACAATGCATGGCTTCAGACACTGGGGTATACCCGCGATGAAGTCATAGGGCACTGGTTCGGGGACTTTATCGCTACTGACTTTTCTGAAACATTTCACACAAATTTCCCCCGGTTCAAGGAAGCCGGAGAGACCCATGTCGAATTTAATATGAAACGAAAAGATGGGTCTCTCATCACCGTGGCATTCGATGGAAAAGTTGGGCACTATCCGGATGGATCATTCCGCCAGACGCATTGTATATTCCGGGATATTACCAAAAGTAAACGGGCTGAAGAGGCACTCGCGCTGAAAACTGCCCAGATGACCCTGGCCCAGCAGATGGCTAAAATAGGGTACTGGAGTTTCGATATCGCTACTGGGATGCCTGTCTGGTCGGATATGATGTTTGAGATATTTGGACGGGATCCGGGTCAGGGTGTCCCGCATTATACCGCCCATCGGGATTTCATCCATCCTGACGACTGGGAAAAGTTCGACAGTGCAGTACAGGGAGCGTTGAAAGGAACCCCCTATACGATAGAAATACGCGTCATCTTTCCGGATGGCAGCGTCCATCACCTTGCAACGCAGGGGTATCCGCAGGAAGATACCGGGGGGAAGATTACCTCATTATTCGGCACAACGCAGGACATTACCGGGCGGGTTAAAGCGGAAGAGGCACTGCGCAATAGTCAGGGCCGCCTTCACACGCTGGTGCAGACGATTCCTGACCTCATCTGGCTGAAAGACAAAGATGGCGTCTATCTTCTGTGCAATACCATGTTCGAGCGTTTTTTCGGCGCAAAGGAAGAAGACATATTCGGGAAAACCGATTACGACTTCATGGACCGGGAACATGCTGAATTTTTCCGCGAGCATGATCGGAATGCCATGAAAGCGGGCAAGCCCACCAGCAATGAGAAGTGGATCACCTTTTCAGACGATGGCCATCGCGCCTTGCTGGATACCATCAAGACGCCTATGTACGATGAACGGGGAACCCTCATGGGGGTGCTCGGTATCGGGCGCGATACTACCGGCCGTAAACAGGCAGAAGATGACCTTGCGAAAAGAAACCAGGAACTTAACGCGGCCAATGATTTCCTCACCAGCCTGATTACCGCCTCACCATTTGCCATCGTTGTATTTGATGCCGAGGGTAAAATTCTCCGGTGGAATGTAGCGGCCGAGCAGATTTTCGGCTGGTCGGAAGCCGAAGTAATAGGAAAACCACTTCCCTACGTTCCTGAAGAGAAACAACGGGAATACGAGACCATCAGGGATCAGGTTCTTTCTGGCGAGATCATCCACGGTCTCGAACTACAGCGAATAACAAAGACCGGTACGAAGATTGACATCCGGCTCTCCACTGCAAAGGTCCACATCGACAAGGAACAAATGACCTGCATTCTCGCTATTATTGAAGATATAACAGAACGCAAATCCGTGGAGGTGGCACTTACAGAGAACCGGAGAATCCTTGATACCCTCATGAACAACCTGCCGGGTATGGTGTACCGGTGCAGGAATGATCCCGAATGGACTATGGAGTTCGTGAGCTCCGGCTGTACAAATCTCACGGGCTATAATCCTGATGACCTTATCCGCAATCGCACAGTCTCGTTTGGATCCCTTATCGTTCCGGAGGATCGGAAGCATGTTGAGGGTTGGGTGCAGCAGGGAGTAACCAGCCTGCATCCGTTCCAGATGGAGTACCGTTTAATTGACCGGGCCGGACAGATCTGTTGGGTCTGGGAGCAGGGCCGGGGGATTTTTAATGGCGACGGGAAACTTGTCTTCCTTGAAGGATACATCACCGACAATAGTGAGCGGAAACACGCAGAAGAGGCACTACGGCAGGCAAACAGGAAGTTGAACCGGCTCTCCGGCATCACCCGGCATGATATCAGGAACCAGCTGATGGTCCTCCAGGCATATATCCAGTTGTGCGAGAACGCAATCGATACCCCCACCCGGCTGGCAGAGTTATTTTCAAAAGAACAAACGGTCGCAAAAAGCATCGAGCACCAGATCAATTTCACCCGCGATTACCAGGACCTGGGGATGCAATCACCGGCGTGGCAGGATGTCGCCGGGATATTTCACCGCGAAGCTGCAACTCTTCCCATGGGGCAGATCCGGATTCACCTTGACCGGGGGGATCTTGAGGTGTATGCAGATCAGCTTCTTGAAAAAGCAGCGTACAATCTTATCGACAACGCGCTCCGTTACGGAGGAGAGGCAATGACGGCCATCTCGATATCATCCCGTGAGGAAAACGGATCTCTTGTTATTGCTATTGCCGATGATGGCACTGGGGTCAGCGCAGAGGATAAATCGCAGTTGTTTACCAAAGGTTTTGGCAAGCACACGGGCCTTGGACTATTCCTGTCCCGCGAGATCCTGTCCATTACCGGTATCACGATTACCGAGAACGGAGAGCCCGGCAAGGGTGCCCGGTTTGAGATTATGGTACCGAACGGGATGTACCGGTTCACTTCGGTAACAAACTGAATTCCGACCGACGACAGTTATTATTATCGGCTTGGTTATTTCGTACTTCACAAATTATGTTAAATCCCAAGTTTGCCACTAAACGGATAAAAGTGTTCTTGGTCTAATTGATTT
>JBAXDE010000220.1:0-4219 GCA_037141115.1 Methanomicrobiales archaeon
TTAGATCACGATCCGGTTGTGAATTTCAAATCAAAGTCCGGTTGAAAAGTTGAAAACGATCTCTGCCTTCAAAATTTAGATCACGATCCGGTTGTGAATTTCAAATCAAAGTCCGGTTGAGAATTTCAGAACAAGAGTTGATTGAAAATCTGAAAGCACGATCCGGTTGATCTTTTCCAATCAGGATCCGGTCAAGAATTTCAAGTCAGGATCTGGCTAAAAATTTTCATTCAGGCTTCGCTTTATCTGAATCCATTTACCAGAAAAATTCCCTTTTAAAAAAAGTATTACGCCGGCCGAAGTTCCACCAGTTTCAGCGCCCGGCCCTTGTCGCAGATATCCGAAGCATTGCCCAGCACATCGACGACAATATACTTCTCGCCATCCACAATCCCATCCGGCCGGCAGAGGGGGAAACTCCGGCAGTCCGACTTGTTGCAGGAAAGTTCTGGCTTGATCTTGGAGTTGATCATCGCCATATCGGCGTTGATGAGCGCCGTGATGGGCGCTTCCATCACTTCAACAGCGGTTGCGCCATTCAGGTGGACCGCACAGTCATGGTGAGTGGACCTGACCGTGACGATGCGGTACTTGCGTCCCTTCTGGAGATTGTGGCAGGCCTTTTTTACCTTGCAGGTCTCGCATTCAGCCACTTCACCCTCATAGATGAACTCGACATTCGGCTTTGCGAGCACGGTTCCCATGAGTGTTACTTTCGTTTTTGACTCTGTCATCCCCACTCACTCATTGTAGAGCATCTGCACGAGTTTCTCAGCGGATTCCCGTGTAACGCCCATATCGAATATTGTAAAGCGCTCGGGACGGATATCCTTTGCCATTAATAATGCTTCGACGGCAACCGAATCCTCAATCCCGAGATCGGCCGGCGTAGTCGGGGCCCCGATGATCTTTAACGAAGTCCTGATCGCCCGCCAGTCACCGCCATGCAGGTACATCGAGATGATGGTGCCAATCCCGCAGCTCTCGCCATGCAGGGCCTTGCCCGGTGCCAGCTTGTCAAGCGCATGGGAGAACTTGTGCTCCCCGCCACTTGCCGGGCGCGAGGAGCCGGCAATGCTCATCGCCACCCCGCTCGACACGAGTGCCTTGATCACAATCCAGGCCGACTGCTCCTGGTGCGGTTTGATCAGGTGGGCATCCTTGACCAGGATCTCGGCAGTCATCTTCGAGAGCGTGATCGCATACTCGCTCATTGCTTCGCCTTTCACCCGGTGGGCGAGTTCCCAGTCAAGAATTGCCGTATAATTCGAGATCACGTCCGCACAGCCAGCCGCAAGAAGGCGGTGCGGGGCCGTAGCGATAATGCCGGTATCGGCAATGATGGCCATGGGAGGCTGCGCTTCCAGCGAAGCATGGCCTTCTACAGTAGGCACGGATGCACGGGCGGACGCAATACCGTCATGGGATGCGGCAGTCGGAATGCTGATGAACGGGCGGTCAATATTGTAGGATACGATCTTTGCGGTATCAATCACCCGCCCGCCTCCAACACCGATTAAGAAATCCACACCCTCAGCTGCGGCTTCTGCGTCCTTGATGATCGCCAGATTGATCTCTTCTGCAAGGAATGTGGCAACATCGTAATCCGTCTCAAGGATCTCTTTGACCCTGCCTCCGGCCAGCTTCATCGTGCTCTTACCGGATATGAGAAGCGCAGACTTACCCAGTTTGAGATCCTCGCAGACTGCGGGGAGCTGGCCGAGCACATCGTGACCGATCACCACGTCTCTGGGAAGCTGCATCCACTTGGACTTGTCAAAGACTTTGGGTTTAAGTAATTTTATTGCATCCGCGCTCATTCTAGATCATGGATGATTAGTGATTTCATATACAAATATTACATCGATCCGGTGCGATACGAACAACCCTATAATGCAGTAGAGACGATCACCTACGCACTCATTCTCATCGCCGCCCTCTATCTCATCTATTACTGGTTCAAAAAGACCGATATGAAGATCGACGGTCCGTTTGTCCTTGCCACCCTCCCCTACGTCATTCTTGGCGGGGTGCTCCGGGTAGTCCAGGACGCCCATATGATCACCTCCGATCTCCAGTTCCTGCTCGTCACGCCACCCATCTACGTGCTGCTCTTTTTGTATGCAGTCATAATCCTCTTTATCTCCAGGTATCTGGCCGGACAGGGGCTCTGCAAAAATTACCTGAAGATCTACGCAGGCGCTGGTCTCTTTACGTCATTCTGTGTGATCCTGCTCCTCACCGCGTGGGGCCTGACCCATACCCGCATCGATCTCTTTGTGCTCGCCATCATTCCGCTCATGGCCATTGTTGCAACTGCAATCGTCTTTGCGGTCATGCGCTATGCGCTGAAATGGGAGTACGTCACGGATCCGCTCTACATGACACTTCTCTTCGGCCAGCTGCTCGATGCCAGTGCCACCAGGTACGGCATCGATCTTCACCCGACCGTAAAATACATAGAACAGCATGTGGTCGGTTCGTTCCTGATTGACTGGACAGGCACCGCATTTGTGATGTTCCCGTTGAAACTGGTCGTGCTCTTTCCCGCGATCTACATCATGGAGCAGTACCGCAAAGAGGCAAACCCTGCGTTCTGGCACCTGGTCCTGCTCGCCATGATCACCGTGGGCCTTGCGCCGGGTATCCGGGATATGACGCGGATGGTCCTGTATGTCTAATTCGCCGCTCACCAATGCGATCATCATCACCTTCCTCCTCTTTTTTGCAACCCTCACTGTTGGGTGGGTGGGCTCTATGCAAAACCCGGATGTTGGGGAAAATTTAATGAAACTCTTTGAAAAAGAGGTGGCCGGCCAGATCATGGGAAACAACCCGGTGGACATCTGTGTCAAACTCTTTCTGAACAATATTGAAGCCTGCATCCTGCTCTTTTTGGGCGGGGCATCCTTTGGCATCCTCACGATATTTATCATGAGCCTGAATGGTATTGTGATAGGCGCCATCATGGAGATCATCCACAAGGATCATTCCTGGGCCTTCATCATCGCTGCCCTCATCCCGCACGGCATCTTTGAGATCCCGGCCTTCATCATCTCGGGGGCTCTGGGGATCCTGCTCGCCCAGGCGCTCATCTCAGAGTGGTACGGCGGGGCCGACACCGCAGGAGAAGCACAGAAACTTGCCCGCATCTTCATCCTCTATGTCCTCCCGCTCGTTATCATCGCCGCATGTGTCGAGGCTTTTATTACGCCGGTAATCATACATTTAGTATCTTAAAGGATCAGCATCATGGACGACGACCTCGGCACCCTGCCGCAAAAAGGGGACTTTTCTGCATGGTATAATGATATCCTGTGGCGGGCGGAGATCATGGATGTCCGCTACCCGGTCAAGGGACTGTACGTCTGGTACCCGTACGGGTTTGCCATTCGCAAGCACGTGTACGCCCAGCTGCGCAACCTGCTCGACCGGGATCATGAAGAGACGCTCTTTCCCCTGCTCATCCCTGAGCAGGAGTTCATGAAAGAGGCCGAGCATATCAAAGGATTCGAAGACGAGGTCTACTGGGTAACCCACGGTGGCACAACGCCCCTCGAAGTCAAGCTTGCGCTGCGCCCCACCAGCGAGACGGCCATCTACCCGATGTATGCCCTCTGGCTCCGCTCGCATGCCGATCTTCCGATGAAATACTACCAGATCGTCAACACGTTCCGGTACGAGACCAAGCAGACCCGCCCCCTGATCCGCCTCCGCGAGATCACCTCGTTCATGGAGTCCCACACGGTCCATGCAACCTGGGATGAGGCGGAAGCCCAGGTGGAATACGAGATCGCCCTCAGCCGCGAGTTCTACGATACGCTCTGCATTCCCATCATCATCTCCAGGCGCCCCGACTGGGACAAGTTCCCCGGCGCTGACTACACGATGGCGATCGATGCGATCATGCCCAATGGCAAGACGCTCCAGATAGGCACCGTCCATCACCTCGGAGAGCACTTCTCAAAGACGTTCTCGATTAAATTCGAGGACAAGAACGGCGAGCAGAAATTTGCCAGCCAGACCTGCTACGGGATATCGGAGCGGTGCATCGCCGCCCTCATCAGCATGCATGGCGATGACAAGGGACTCATCCTCCCACCCATATCAGCTCCGGTGCAGGCCGTCATTGTTCCGATCACGATTGGAAAGCGCCATGAAGATGTGCTCGCAGCGGCAGAGAAACTGAAAAATGATCTGATCGCAGCCGGGTTCCGGG
>JBAXDE010000221.1:0-4203 GCA_037141115.1 Methanomicrobiales archaeon
GATGTCCCCCCAGTAATTGAAATGATTGTTGGGTCTGCGACTTTTTTCCAACGAGAGACAAAATAGCCTTCGTTTTCAGCAATTTTTGTAAAAATATGGTGTTTATAAAATCCAAGATCGATTAGTAATATTCGATTCTTGACCCATGGTCCAATTTTCAAAGTTTTAATCTCAGAGACTCGCTCACCATAAAGTGCAACAGTTTTTGGTCCATTTGCCACAGCACTTACAAGAACACTAACTTTTATACCGGCTGCCACAGTTCTTGATCGAGCTGCGGGGAACTTTTCGGCAAGATCTTTGTGAAGTCTGACAATAGTACTGTCTTGAATCAGAATATCCTCGAAACTTTGAAGTTTCGCTCCCAATTTGACGTGTGAGTTTTTCGCAAGATCCTGGATTCCATGAATTACGCACTGGTGAAGAAATTCCACCATTTCAGGAGTGAATCGGTAATACCAGCTGCTGTCACTGAGATGTTCTCCCGACCTATT
Source organism: Methanomicrobiales archaeon (assembly GCA_037141115.1). Taxonomy (GTDB): domain Archaea; phylum Halobacteriota; class Methanomicrobia; order Methanomicrobiales; family Methanospirillaceae; genus Methanoregula. Next base: position 495 of record JBAXDE010000221.1, read on the forward strand.
TTCGTAGGATCGCTTCAGAGAAGCAAGCGTTCTCTGCAATCTGACTCCAAATCCAAGGACCAGAACCCAAAACATAATCGTTGGATCGATTTTTCTTTCACGCCGAATCAGTCCGGTTTCACGAGCAGTCATTCGTAACCACTCTGGAGAAAACATAGAATTCAGACTCTCCATGACTTTCTTCGTTTTATCAGGAGTCATCTTTCCATCCGGACAATACGTACTTTCTTTCCGACCCAATCCCGTGGAACCATTACTCTTCCTGATGACGATGATGGACTCGCCATTTTCTCTAATACTTCGTATCCACGCATGCGAATTTCAAAAGGTTCTTTTGTAAGATCTGGTGTAGTCATAATAATACAATTATGCATTATTAATGCATAATGATTTAATATTATCTACACTTTTCGTAGGAACGATATGCTAAAACCAGTTTTTTATCGTTATAAAAAAAGCGAATTAATCCTTAACCGATGACACATGTATCTTTGTCTGTTTTGTGCTCGAGCATCTCGCTGAGCCACAGCGGGCACTCGAAAAGATCCGGCCGCTTCTCAAAGAAGGGGGGACCCTTACGGTGATTGAAGGAGATCACGGCTCTACCTTCTTCCACCCGGAGAACCCGGATGCCCGCTGTGCAATCCAGTGCCTTGTGACTCTCCAGCATCAGGCTGGTGGCAACGCCCTTATCGGCAGGCAGCTCTACCCGCTGGTGGCAGGCTCAGGATACATGGATGTCAGAGTATCATCGCGAATGGTCTATGTCGATGCCTCCCGGCCCGGACTTGTGGAAGGGTTTACGAAACTGACCTTCACGGCCATGGTGGAAGGGGTGGGTCCCGAAGTATTGAGACAGGGACTGATGGATAAGGAGGCGTGGGATCGTGGGATCGCTGCACTGTACCGTACCGCTGAACCGGATGGTGTCTTCTGCTACACGTTCTTCAAGGCCACTGCACGGAAATGAGCCGGCTGGGAATATGAGATAACGAATAGCATTTTTTTCACTTTCATGGTGCCCATCCCCAGCGGTTTATATTGCAGCACTACGAGACGTGAAATACGAGCCTGAACCAGATGACAAAATTTCCGCATTCTACCGGATCCTTCGATAAACTCGCACGGATCTTCTCCTATGACCGGAATCTTCCTCTCGATCTCCGCACCCGGAAGAAGAGTGAAGGGGGGATCACGATCCATACCCTCAGCTGGGTCGGTCTTTCACAGGACCGGATAAAGGGATACCTTGTGGAACCTGAGGGGAAAGAATCTGTGGCAGGGATCGTCTTTGTGCACCCCGGGCCGGGTGACCGGTCTCCTTTCCTTGACGAAGCACGGGAACTTGCGGGTATGGGGGCCGCCTGCCTGCTGATCGAGCCCCCATGGTCCGATGGTGCACGGTTCGGCTGCCGTGCGATGTCATCAACGCCCGAGGAACTCCGGACCTGGTATGTCCAGATGGCAGTTGATCTTCGCCGCTCCCTTGATCTGCTGGAAACATTTCCCCGTGTTGATAAGGATCGCATCGGGTTTGTCGGCCATAGTTTCGGGGCCCTCTTCGGGGGGATCCTTTCCGGTGTGGAGAAACGGATCTCGTCAAGTGTGCTGATGGCAGGAGTCGGGAGTTTTACCGATGTTGCCGTACTGAATATCCCGGACCTGAAAGGAGAGCCTCTCGAAACGTTCCGGGTGGTGATGGACCCCATCGATCCGGTTCATTATCTCGGGCATGCTGCCCCTTCGTCCCTGTTCTTCCAGTTCGGGCGAAATGATGCGTTCTTCCCAAAGCAGAAGTTCCTGGATTTTTCAGGAGCGGCACTGGATCCAAAACACGTACGATGGTATGACGCGGATCATTACCTTGATGCGGCCGCCCGGATCGACCGGCGCGAATGGCTGGGCAATCGCCTTGGGCTTGGCGGGACACTTTCCTGACCGAAGCACCTCTTTTTAGTCTCACTTCACTTTCGCATTGCGTACCCGATGACCTTTTTAACTTTCTGTTTTTTCCTGGATAATGGAGATAATCTCATGGATACCGCTACAGAAATTCACCGGATCGAAACAATGATCCGGGAGATGAACCGGTGCTGGACGGAAACGTGGAACGAAGCGAAGTTCCGGGAGTATATTCATCCCGAAGCAGTTGCCATCGTACCCACCACTCCCGGCTGCCTGGAAGGAAGGGATGCCTATGTTGCCGGGTGGAGGGGTTTTGCCAAAGCAGCGACGATCCACTCCTGGAACGAGAATGATCTGCGTGTCCGGATCCACGCGTCCGGGTCCAGTGCAGTGATCACGTACCTGTTCACGATCTCGTTTACCATGGGTGGTCAACCCGTTACGATGAAGGGCAGGGACATGTTCTTCCTTGTCAGGGATGCGGGGCAATGGCTTGTCGCTGCCAACCAGTTCTCACCGGCACCTCCGGTAATGTAACCCGGGGCAAACAGGAAACCCGGCAGGCCCCTGCGGTATAAATCGGTTCATGAAGAAAGAATAATGGAGATAATTCATGGATACCATCGCTATTGTCGGTTATGTTGCCGGCCTCCTCACCACGATCGCGTTTGTTCCGCAGGTTATCCGGGCCTGGAAACTCAAAGAGACGCGTGACCTCTCGCTTGCCATGCTCGTCTTACTCGGGCTGGGGGTTCTTCTCTGGACATGCTACGGGTTCTGGGCCGGGTCCATGCCCGTCATCGCGGCAAACCTGATCACGTTTTTCCTGATCCTTGTGCTCTTCTGCCTGAAGATACGGTACAAATAACTCTTTTTCCGGTTTTTTGCCTGATAACGGATCGGCAAAAAAATAAAAACCAAACACAGAATTTTTTTAAAAAAGATATTGGCTGGTTTAAGAAAGGGGAATTTCTAGTCCTCGAGAAGTACGAGACAGCTGCCAATCTTGTCATGCAGTCCCTGACGCTTCTTGGTGAGCCCGATCATCAAAAACCCAATGAAAATGATCAGTACCGAGATAAATTTCCCAAAGTGACGGAGGGTGACCCGGGCGAACGTGGGCTTGTTGCCCTCCATATCGGTCACCATGATACGCATCAGCACCTTACCGGGAGTTGCCTGGCTGCGGGAAGATTCAAACCCGGCGAAGTAGAGCCACGGGACAATAATGATGAGCATGCCAAACGCTGCAACGATCGGGCCGAAGGCGGCATCAAACGTACCCGCCTCCGTGAGATCCGAGACCGGCGCACCCTGCGCTGCTATGTAATAGGCATATTTCACACCGTTGGTCATCGAGAAGAACGTGATTGTGACAATTCCGATAAGGAGGATGAGGATAGCATCTACAATGAACGCGATAAACCGCCTGCCAAGACCTGCATACACGCCGACTTCCGGCCCCTCTTCCTCTTCAGGAACGATGACGGGCTTTACCGGAATGGATGCGATATCATAACCGCACCACTGGCAGAATTTTCCCGATGCATCGGTCTCTTTTCCACATTTAGGACAGAACATTCCCTGTTACTCCTGATACATAACGTTAATCCGGGTGTCCTTTTTAATTTAACTGTTCTTTCCTGTTATTTTGGGTGTTTTTACGTGCCGGAACTGTGTGACAGGGAAAAATGAAGCAGGGACGGGCAGGTTCGCATCATCATCATTTCCGAGCACAAATCAGAAATATGTGTATCCCCTCCAAAACTAAGGGAAAGATCGATATTTTAGTAAATATATACAC
>JBAXDE010000222.1:0-4154 GCA_037141115.1 Methanomicrobiales archaeon
GTGAGACGACGGGGTTGTTCTCAAAGCTGACCCGTGTTTTTCGAGAGGATACGATCTTGAGGTCTATTTCGAATCGGAAAAAATAGATGAGGCGTATGCATCTGTCAGTTCATACGGCTCGGAGATTATTCACCCAATCCGGCAACAGCCGTGGGGCCAGCAGGTCTTTCGCTTCTATGATCCGGATGGCTTTGTTATCGAGATTGGTGAGCCCATGGATGTACTCGTCCGCCGGCTGAACCGCGAAGGCATGACCGGCGCAGAGATCGTAACAAAAACTACGCTGCCCAACGGGATTGTGCAGGCGATCCTTGGTTAAACAAGTTGGGGAAAATCTTTCGTATCACATAATCCCCTTAAATTCGTTTGACGGGTGGTGAGATCCGATCCTGCCATACATAAGGCTCATCTGCACTCTTTTTTTTAAACAAAATATTTGAGTTACTGCGAGGTATTGATTCTCATATGCTTCCGCATCTGCGGTGGGGTTTAAACCGGGTTACTGGTTACCGGAAAAGGTCGTGGAGGGATAACCGGTACTGGCCGAGTTTCCCGTCAAAGTTCGATGCCCCGATGTGCGTGACGTTCCCCGTCCCGGTCGCAGCCACGATTCCGGTCCTCATCGCGTTTGCTATGCAGGGCTCATCTATGCCATTCAAAACGATCTCATAGATGCACGTCACTCCCTCCGGGACCAGTGAATCGTGAATCTGGTCCTTTAAGCCCGGGCACCAGCGATGGCTCGTGCTGGCTGGCATCGGGAACAGGTAATTTTTGCAGCCCACCTTCGAACCACTGCCAACAATACCCCCGGCAAAACTGGTGATGACTCCCGGCATGCCGGTTATCTTTCCCATTGCTGCAACCGCACCGGCAAGAGCGGACTTCCGGTCATTGCCCATGATCAGGAAGTTACCGCCGGCAATTCCCTTCACGGTCCCAAACCGTTCCTCTCCTATGTAATCTCCTTCCATCACCGGGATCTTCCAGCAGCTCCTGCTGCCAACCATGCACCGCGTCTCGTACTGGTCCCCGAAATAATGCATCCGGGTATAGAACCGGGAGGCGGCATCGGGAAGACCGTCAAACGCAGAAGCAGTCGGTGCCGGGAGGATACACTGGGAGATCCTGCCGGCAACATTGGAACGCATGTTCTTCTTTTCTGCACAGATCAGGATCGAGACTCCCGCCCGCCCATCCGGAGTCTCATCGGGCGAAAGATATCGTTCGATCCCTGCCTCGCAGGAGCAGCCGATCTTGGATGTGGCAAAACCTGTTGCTTCCACCGCTGCCTTGTACGCCCATTCCGGTGTTTCTGCCGTTATGATGACCCGTGAGATCCAGACCGGGAATGCCTCGGCAAAGGTGTCAAGGATCTCAGTGCCGTTGATCTCCACTGCCTGCCCCTCCCCCTGCCGAATATACAATACCATCTTCGGTTATGATACAGTCCATGGGAATATCGTTCTCATCCACCGGAATGCTCCCGACTTCCTGGCAGCCAAACGCAACCCCGATCTTCTGCATATTGTGGTGTTTTGCCAGGAACCGGTCATAATAGCCGGCGCCATACCCTATCCTTCCGCCGGTTCGGTCAAACCCGAGCATGGGGAGGATGATCGTATCAACAGCATCGGCATCTGCCGGAATTTCAGAACCAATGGGTTCAGGAACGCCAAACGTGCTCGGGACCAGTGCGTCAAAGTCCCGCAGGTAGGAGAGCCGGAGACTCACGTCTTCTTTTACAATGATGGGCACAACCACCGGGTTGTCCTGTTCGAACAGGGAGAGGATCAGCGGCTTGGTATTGACCTCTTTTTCCTTTGAGGTAAAGACCATCACGGTCTCTCCGGGCCGGAGGATTGCCATGAGATGGCAGGAGATCCTCTGGCTTTTTAAACGCCGGTCTTCCGGTACCATGGCATCTTTCTTCGCTCGCAGGTGTTCCCGTATGCTGTTTTTTAGCTCCCTCATGGGCAAGTAGTATACCGGCGACGTATTTATGGTTTTATGTCCCCGGGGTTTCCCGTTACCGGTACATTATCCGTATACCCTCCGGCCAAAGATCCCGGGTCTGTGATCAGACCCGCAACTGCACTGCTGGTATCGTGAGCGGACCCATTCCCGGCCGGCAAATGATGGTTCCCGGGAATTTCTGCTTCTCTCCCAGGTTTCGTTCATTCTCTGTCCGGGATACGCTCTGTTTTGACGGCCGGGTAAGTGTTCTTATCCAGATGGGAATGGTGAACGATTCCCTGCACGATCAGGATGATATTTTGATGAGTACCAATGGGTTTTTTTCGGGGGGGTTTTATTGAGTAATCCTCAAAAAAGAAAATACGGTCTCCCAGTTCTTGTTATGTATCTCTTAATGCTCTTTCCTGACTGCAATGAACCAGGCGAATGCACCTATCGCAAAAAGGGCTACAATTCCCAGGGTGAGGGCATTTTTTACATACCATGGCGTAGCTGCATCGCGACTCTGTTCAGCAATACGACGGTTTGCGGCAAGATTCGGATAGTTGGGGTCGAGAGATTTTACCGTATCAAAGGCCGTGATTGCTTCATCGTAGCGTTTCATCCCGGCAAGGGAATAGCCCTTGTTGAACCAGGCATCCGGGCTTTTTGGATCAATGGATATGGCTTTTTCATAAGCTTTGAGTTCATCATCGGTCCTGCCAAGATTATAGAGGATATAACCGCGGTTGATCCATCCCTGTATATAGTCAGGGTTCAGTGCCAGTGCCTTATCCGAGGCTGCGAGTGCTTCAGTGAAGCGTTGTGCCCGGTTTAATCCATCGGCTTTACCGTTCCAGGCTTCATAATAATTTGAATCAAGCGTGATTGCGGCTTCATAGGCCCCGATTGCCAAGGTATAATTTTTATTTTTCATCAGTGCATTTCCTGAAGCGTAAAAATCGGTAGCCTCCGGAGAATATGCCAGCACCGGCAGGGCGCAAAGAACGAGAAGAAAAAGGGCGAAAAAACCCGCGCAGAGTATTTTTTTTGCGTTCATAACAATCGTATATCATATCTGGTGCAGATGCACAAAAATAATTCTGATACGGGGATTAGTGTCCAAGTACCAGGACGCGCCGGGTGAGACTCTTGTGCACGCGCTGTTCGTGCTGCTGATGGACAGTCATATGCTGGCGGGCAATGTCGGAGATATCCTTGTGGGTTACCACGACCGCACGTCTCCCTTTCTTTAAGATGCGGCTGATCTCGTCAAGCGCATCGGCATAGAGGTTATCCATGGTATCGGCTTTTTTGATACAGACTGACTGGCCATAGGGCAGATCGGTGACAACGGAATTAATCGAATGATCCTTGAATGGCAGCCGGGTTGCATCAGCCTGCATCAGCAAGGCTCCTTCAATATTCTGCCGGCTTCCCTGGATCATCAGGGGGTCGAAATCACTGCCGATTGCAGTTGCCCCCAGCAGTTCTGCTTCAATAAGAATCCCACCGGTGCCGCAGAAGGGATCAAGCACTATGTCTCCAGCCTGGACTCCAGCGATATTAGCCAGTGTCCGTGCCATTCTCGGCATCATTACCCCCGGGTGAAAAAAATCACGTTTTCCCGGATTTCTCGCATCATAACCGGAACGGTTGATGGAGAAGAGGACTCGTCCGAAATAGCACTTGTCTTTTGAGAGAATGGCACGATATTCTGTTTCAGGATGATTCAATGATACCGGACCGGATATCATGTCGCCTATCAACCGTTCAAACTCCCGTTGCGATGATGGATTATGCTCATTACTCCCGGGATGGATCTTCTTTGCCCGGCCGGCAAAGGTTGAGGATGAGGTAATGGCCAGGTCTTTGAGTAAGTTTTTAAATGACGGTATGACGGGTTCACATTCCCCGAGATATTCGAGCACTACCTGGGTCATGGCAAGCCGTTGTGCCTGTTCCGGGTAAAGGCACTCTGCTACTGCCACCTGGGGGCGCTCTTCAAGAATTGTACCGACACAGGCAAGTTCGGCAAAGGGGAGTGTCGGATTCTCTCCGGAAAGCTCAAAGAGCAGTTTCATCGTTATCTCATTTCATGCAGGAACTAAAAATAGGTGTGTGAAAAAACGGAAAATAAAAAAGAGCCGGTCCAACGAGCCGTACAAATTGTTGGACGGCCAACCGGGAAAAAGTGA
>JBAXDE010000223.1:0-4043 GCA_037141115.1 Methanomicrobiales archaeon
CAGATTTATACTGCACAGCTCTTATACATTTGATCGATTAGAGTCAGGGTTGTCTAATTTACAGTTGAATCTTTACACTACCTCCAGATCCGGCACGATTATTAATTACCGTGCATTTGTTTCATGAAAATGCATACAGGGAAAATTCCTGGCGATAGCGTTTTGCTGCCGGAAAGCAGTTGTCGCGGGATCCAACACAGGAAATAATCTATAACCCGGCACAAATTTTTTTTTATTAATCCAGCCAAAGATTGGCGGAAATCGGATTTATAGCGATTTTCAAACCCGATAAAAATGATAGCCCCGGTATTTAAGTCTTAATCTTAAATTCAGTCCCATAGCAGCGATTCAGGAGTTGTCATTGAGCAGAAGTATATATAGAACCACAATACAACAGATATTAGAAAAACCAAAAAGGTTGCACTTATGACTGATGCAGAACGCAGTGAAGAACAGACCGGCGAAGAATGTACCGGTGTTTCAGATACTGCCCCTTTGAACATCCCGGCGGATTCAACCGGACCCGATGATCAGAAGAAGGCATTAGCTGAACTCAATGATCGGTACTTACGTCTTGCTGCGGATTTTGAAAATTTCAAAAAACGTACAGCACGCGACCGGGAAATGGTTTCGAATCTTGCAAATGAACGGTTCGCAATCGATATTATCGAGGTTCTCGATAATTTTGAGCGGGCGATAAAAGCAGATGATGCTCACCTGCGAGAAGGAATCGTGCAGATTTTGCACCTTCTCAATTCACAGTTACAGCGCCACGGCATCATGTCACTGGATGCACTCAAAAAAGAGTTCAACCCGGCTGAGCATGAGGCAATTGCACATGTGCCTTCGGAAGAAAAGGAAGGTACTGTCATTGATGAAGTGGCACGGGGGTATCGTATGCATGACAAAGTGATCAGGCACGCAAAAGTAGCAGTATCCAAGGGAAATGCGTAAAGGAGGAAGAAATATGGCAAATGACAAAGTTCTGGGAATTGATCTGGGAACAACGTATTCCTGTATGTCAATTATGGAAGCGGGAAAACCAATTGTTATCCCGAATGCAGAAGGTGGCCGGACAACCGCATCGATTGTTGCGTTTACCAAAGAAGGCGAACGGCTGGTAGGCAGCCTTGCAAAACGACAGGCCGTGACCAACCCGCAGAGAACGATCCAGTCCATCAAGCGCAGGATGGGGACGGGCGATAAGATCAAGATCGACGACAAGAATTACACGCCACAGGAAATATCATCAATGATTCTGCAGAAATTAAAGATCGATGCAGAAGCATTCCTTGGCGAAAAGATCTCAAAAGCGGTAGTCACGGTCCCGGCATACTTCAATGATGCACAGCGCCAGGCAACCAAGGATGCCGGCAAGATTGCGGGCCTTGAGGTGCTCCGGATCATCAACGAGCCAACTGCAAGCGCTCTTGCCTATGGTATTGACAAGGAACAGGATGCAACAGTCTTGGTCTATGATCTCGGTGGCGGCACGTTCGATGTCTCCATCCTGACCCTTGGCGACGGGGTCTTTGAAGTGAAATCAACGGCCGGCAACAATCATCTTGGCGGCGATGACTTCGACCAGCGGGTTACCGATTACCTTGTCGAGGAGTTCAAAAAGAAAGAGGCTATTGACCTGCGAACGGATCCTTACGCCATGCAGCGGTTGCGCGATGCATCCGAGAATGCAAAGATCGAACTCTCGCAGCGCCAGAGCACCAACATCAACCTGCCCTACATCACGCAGGACAAGAGCGGCCCGAAGTTCTTAAATATTGATCTCACGAAAGCGAAACTCGAACAACTGATTGGCGACCTTGTGGAATCCACCATGGGCCCGGTCAAGCAGGCTCTTAGCGATGCCAAGATGGAGCCTAAAGACATCGACCACGTGCTGCTCGTTGGCGGTTCGACCCGTGTCCCGCTCGTACAGGAGACGGTAAAGAAGCTTCTTGGCAAAGAGCCGGACAAGGGCCTCAACCCGGATGAATGCGTGGCACTTGGGGCAGCGATCCAGGGTGCGGTCCTGACCGGAGAGACCAAGGACATTGTTCTCCTGGACGTTACCCCGCTCACCCTTGGTATCGAGACCCTTGGGGGCATTGCAACCAAACTCATTGAACGCAACACCACGATTCCCACCCGGAAGAGCCAGATCTTCTCCACGGCTGCCGATGGCCAGACCAGTGTCGAGATCCATGTAGTCCAGGGAGAACGTGCCCTGGCAAAGGACAACTTCACCCTGGGCAAATTCCAGTTGACCGGAATCCCCCCGGCACCCCGCGGGATTCCCCAGGTGGAAGTTACCTTCGATATCGATTCGAATGGTATCATCCATGTATCGGCCAAAGACCTTGGCACCGGCAACCAGCAGAACATCTCCATCAAAGGCGACAAGAAACTCACCGATGAAGATATCAAGAAGATGATGGATGCTGCAAAGACGTTCGAGAGCGAGGACAAGCAGAAACGCGATGAGATCGAACTCCACAACCAGGCAGACACCGCGGTCTTCACCGCAGAGAAGATGCTCAAAGAGAGTGGGGACAAACTCGAACCTGAAGACAAACTAAAGGTTGAAGAGTCTGCTGCGGCAGTGAAAAAAGCACTCGGAGAGGATAATCTCGATGAGCTCAAAAAGTCCATGGAAGCACTCACCGAAGCAGTATATGCTGTGACCACCAAGATCTATCAGAAAGTTCAGGCAGATCAGGCTGCACAACAGCAGTCTGCAGGTGCCGATGTGCCGCCGCAGCCGGACGCAAAAGATGATGACAATGTCGTCAACGCCGATTACAAGGTAAAAGAAGAGTGAATTAAATTATGGGCGCAGGAGATTATTACGACACGCTCGGCATACCCAGGAATGCCGATGACAAGGAAGTAAAGAAAGCATACCGCAACCTCGCCCGTAAATATCACCCGGATGTCTGCAAAGAACCCGGAGCTGAAGAGAAGTTCAAGACCATCAACGAGGCTTACAGCGTACTTTCTGACGAACAGAAGAAAGCCCAGTATGATAACATGGGTCATGAAACCTTCACCAATGCCTCAAAAGGCTCGTACACCGGCGGGGGCCAGAGTGGGGGAGGATTCTCTTCAGACTTCTCGGGCTTTGGCGACATCTTTGATTTCTTTGGCGGAGGGCAGCGAAAAAGCGGCCCCCAGCCGGGTGCAGATCTTCTCATGCGTATCCAGATCCGTCTGGAGGATGCCGTTTCGGGCATGGATCGTGAGATAGAAGTTATGCATACTGAACCCTGTGCCGCCTGCAGCGGATCGGGAAGCGAGAACAAACGCCTTAATGTCTGTTCCCGCTGTGGCGGAACAGGACAGATGCGACAGACTGCCAACTCAGCATTTGGCCAGTTTGTCCGTATGACCCCCTGTACCCAGTGTGGCGGGAAAGGCAAGATCCCGGAGAAGCTTTGTAAAACCTGCCGGGGCTCAGGCCATACCCGGGTAAAGAGAAAGATCTCCATTCATATCCCGGCTGGTATAGACAATGGCATGCGGCTCCGTATGGAGGGCTACGGCGAAGCCGGCGATTATGGGGCAACAAACGGAGACCTCTTCATCGAAGTCTATGTCCAGACCCATGACCGGTTTGTAAGGACAGGAGATAACCTGGAGACTACCATTGAGATAAGTCCAGCCCAGGCAGTACTGGGTACCTCGATTGAGATCGAGACTATTGACAAACGTCATATCGATCTCAAAGTACCTGCCGGCATACAGTACAATACTGCATTAAAACTCGGTGGGGAAGGCGTAAAGCGCCGGGGTCACCCCGGGGATCTGCTTGTGCGGATAAAAATTGTTACCCCCAAATCCTTAAGCGGGGAACAAAAAGAACTGTACCAGAAACTTGCTGACCTTGAAGGCCATGCGACCTCTGGCGGGGGCTTCTTCTCCGGCATCATGGGCAAGAAAAAAGGAAGATAGCGGGTGATTTCCTCCCACCCTTTTCCTGCCGTATTCTTTTTTGAGGCCATCCAATTAGGATTTTTGCATAAAAACCCATCGCTTTTTTAGTGATT
>JBAXDE010000224.1:0-4015 GCA_037141115.1 Methanomicrobiales archaeon
GTGTATATATTTACTAAAATATCGATCTTTCCCTTAGTTTTGGAGGGGATACCTCTTTTTGTCCTATCGCAGAGGAGGAAGACCCAATGATTCCCAGGGAGCACGAGATGCACTTCAGGGTAAACCCGGTTGCAGGCCGGCATATCTTTCTGCACTTTTTCATCCTCATGGTATTGCTGGCTTTATGCTGCGGCACTGTTGCTGCAACTGCGGAGATCGCACCCGGGAACAGCATGTTTGGCATCAGCAATCACACCGGCATCATCTGGCGATCAGCCCAGATCGATGAGGACCGGATTGTCTGGGCCGAGCGCACGCCCGGTATCGCAGAGGTACACAACATTTACCTCTTCAATATCACGACCGGGACTGAAACGCTCATCTCGTCGGTGTTACAGGACGGCAAGGCCCGGAATGCCACCATGTGGGGCGAACACCCGGTGGCAATTACCGGTAACCGGGTTGTCTGGACTACCGACATGGGCATCCGGCTGTATGATATCACAACCGGAAAACAAAGCACCATCATTGAAAATTCTGACGATTACCAGAGCCATCTTGTGTATCACTATCCGGGAATTTCCGGCGACATCATTGTCTGGACACAGAAACCGGCAGGAGCATCCCCCACGCCGGATATCATTGCATACAACATGACATCAGGAGAAAAGATCGTTGTCTCACACGGAGCCTGGGATAAAACCGGCATCAGGATCGATGGTTCCCGGATTGTCTGGGAAGATTACCGGAGTGGCGGGATATCCCGGGATATCTACCTCTATAATCTCACAACCGGGGAAGAGAGAGTCATCTGCAATGCAACAGGTCCGCAGGTGGAACCGAAGATCTCGGGGAATCGCATCGTCTGGAGCGATCGCCGTGACCAGAATTTAGATGTGTACCTGTACGAGATTACAACGGGTAAGGAAACGGTAATTGCCACCGGTATCAAAGAGCAGGAGGCAGCGGATATCTCCGGCGATCTGATCATCTGGATGGAATGGCCATCCATGCTCCTCTACAATCCTTATAATGAGAGCAACCGGCTGATGATGTATGATATTTCTGCCGGAAAGGAGTACCCGGTTCTCAAAGATGTTCCCGGCATATTCGCACCGGCGATCTCCGGGAACCGGATCATCTTCGTGGATCTTGCGCATATTCCGGCCGACCAGCGGGATAACCCGCGGCAGGATCCTGTGCCGGAGATCTCACTGTTCACGCTCGATCCAAGTAGCTTTCCGTTATCAAAACCCACATTAGTGATGGGGGTAATTGCAACGACCCCCTTGCGAGTTACGGAGGTAATTTCACCGGTTCGAACAACCACACAGACTCCGGGTTTTGGGACCTTGTGTGCTCTGTCCGTTTTGGTCATCGGCATGCTCTTCATCCAGATAAGGAGGGACTAAATCTGCGAAATAAAAAAAATGAAATATCCAATACGATGAGCAGGATGTATTACCCTAAAACTTTTGCATCTAAATAACGACTGGATAAAAATAAAAGGAGCAGAAATGGTAAAAGAAAATAAGAACCGTAATCTTTCCGGAATAATTGCCTCTTTCCGGACGAGTGATCACTGGGCTGTATCTCTCATACGGGATCTTCTCTGGGTCGGAGCGGTAGTAGGAGGGATCGCTCTGGTGCTTTTCCTGATCTGCGGAACATGGCCTGCAGTTGTGGCAATCGAATCAAAAAGCATGGATCCCCATATGCGTATCGGCGATCTCGTTCTTGTTGTCCAGAAAGATCGGTTTGGCACGTTCCAGACCTGGAAGGAAGGGTTAGTTTCCAACTACACTAAATTTGATGAGTATGGGGATGTGATCATTTACAAACCAAATGGAATGACAAATGTCACACCGATAATTCACCGGGCTATTCAATACGTGGATGCCGGGCCGGTCTCTGAAGTTAAAGGAAAAAGGCTCATTGTGAATTATACTGCAATCCATTCTGGCTACCTGACCTGGGGTGACAACAACCCATCGCCCGATCAATTCAATAACTTCCCAAAGATTGGGATCCCGGAGCCAGTTAAAGACGAATGGATCGTAGGAAAAGCCCTGTTTACCATCCCACTCATCGGGTACCTTCCGCTGAATATTTGGTTCGTTGTGATTGTCGTTGTTATCGTGATGATCCTGCACGAAATTTATCTTCGATCAAATGAACAGGAAAAAAATCAAAATCCAAAAACCCGGAAGAAGAAAAAGTAATTCGCGGTGATGAGCCAATGGCTTTAATTTAAACACATTTTGAAATAATTATATCCTCATAACCCTTCAATAAACAAAACGGATGTTTTCATGGTAAATCTGGATTTTAAAAACCCCCGGAACTATCTGATAGCCGGTACCGTCATTTTTTTCTCGCTCTTTGCGCTCTGGCTCCGCCTCATCCCGATGTTCCACATGGGGAATACCGATATCCTCAACATGGTCGCAATGGATGACCCGCTCTACAATCTCCGCCAGGTTGAACTGATCCTCGCAAACTTCCCGGGCTACGGCTGGTTCGAGGCCATGACCAATTTTCCCTATGGAACAAATATATACTGGGGTCCGCTGTTTCCCACAATTATCGCCGTCAGTTGCCTCATCGCAGGTGCCACCACCCGCCCGGAGATCATCGGCATTGGTCTCCTTGTGCCACCATTGATGGCTGCGGTAATCGTTGTACTCATGTATTTCATCGGGAAGGTCTTTGGTGACTGGAAGACCGGACTCCTGGCAGCAGGATTTACCGCGGTCGTATCAGGCCAGTTTTTTACGGTCTCATGGTATGGCTACATCGATCACCACATCGCAGAAGTGCTCTTCTCTACCCTGTTCTGCCTGATGTACAGCTATGCAATTGTCTCTGATAAAAACACAAAAATTGATTTTAAGAATTTTGTAAGTTATAAGAAAATACTTTTTCTCTCATTACTCGCCGGTGTCTGTTATCTTCTCGGTCTTTTTGTAATGCCGACCATGATCCTGTTTGCCCTGATCGTGGGAATATTTACGGTGATCCAGTTTGTCGTTGATGTTTACCGCAACCGGACCAGTGAATATCTCCTGATCATAAACGTAACCGTTTTTATCGTGGCCATCCTCGGGTTGCTCCTCTTTGGCTTAAAAGACCCGGGCGTTGGTTTGTCCACCTATTCGATTGATCATGTCTATGCCTATCTCGGGCTTATCGGGGGTACGGTACTGCTGTACGGTTTAGCGTATTATCTCAAAGGCAGGGATAAAATCTGGTATCCTGCAATACTTCTTGCCGGCGCACTGTGTTTTTCAGGAATCCTGTACATCGCAGCACCCCAGATCTATAATCTTCTCATTTCATCCCTTCTCGCCTTCTTCGGCCAGCAACCGGTAACCGAAACCGTGCAGGAAGCCAGAGGCTGGTCACTCGATCATGCATGGATGTCGTTTAACTACGGGCTCATCCTGTTTGTCGGAGGGATACTGGTCATGCTCTATAACAACGGGAAAGATGAGCACCCTCACCAGGTCTTTGCACTGGTCTGGTCGCTTGTCCTGTTCTTCTCGACATGGCAGCACGTCCGGTATGAATATTACCTTGCGATAAATATCGCTCTCATGGCAGCGGTCTGCTCGGGTTTTGTTTTCAGCAGGTCTTGGTCTGAAATTTATCCGAGAGTAACGAGTAACTGGAAGAACATCCACCCGTCAGAATCAAAGGAACAACCAAAAGAGAAATCCCCAAAAGGAAAGCACCCGAAGAAAGATCCGGGGAAACCCGAAAAGATTCCTGCCTTTACGTATCTGATTGTAATCCTTGCCATCATTACCGCCGGAACAGGAATTCTCTTCGCATATACTTCCGCATCCTACAGTTACACCAATGCGGTGAGCAATCCCTTCAACATGAATGCGGACTGGCGGGAATCGCTGGAATGGCTGGGGAATAATTCCCCGGAAACCGGCCTGGATTATTTTACTATTTATAACCCAAGTTTGCCACTAAACGGATAAAAGTGTTCTTGGTCTAATTGATT
>JBAXDE010000225.1:0-3987 GCA_037141115.1 Methanomicrobiales archaeon
AGGAGCTCGCTGCCCTGGCCAGTGATTACCTTGGCACCCGAGATACGGTTTATTATTGACTGGTCCGTGATCCTGCACTCGGCAAAGGCTGCATTTGAAAGAAGTCCGGCACACTGCACCGGGTAGCCGATTGTGCCATGTTCTTCAATGCAGAGTGTTGAGAGTCCTTGTGCTGCGCAGATCCGTGCTGCAGCACTTCCGGATGGCCCGGCACCGACAACAATGACATCATAGGGCATAGGATCTTATCCGGGAAAAAAGTGAAATCCATTAATTGATATCATTTTTCGTTTGTTTTTCTCCAGATACGTTTCAGGGGTTGCTCAATGTAGGGCTTACGGATCTCATCCTGAACGTACCAGCCAAGCAGGATGGAAAAAAGACCAAAAATCAGGGCAAATGTTCCCAATACTGTCAGGAAGAGATTTTTGAGTACTATCGGGAAATACCAGATTAATCCTCCCAGCAGAAGCCCCCCTAAAATAAACATACCTGGAATGAGAACATATTTTGTTTTCGGATGAGTGAGCGCGAGCGTGATGTCAAAGAAACCCGAGTATATGGCAACCCCCGAAATGAGCAGGAGGAAGATAATCGCAACAATGGCCGGTGCAAAGAAAGAGAATGCGCCAACGACAAGCAGGACCGCAGACAGGCTGAACCAGAACATTGAATCGTCACTTTTTGATGTGATAGCGAGCAGCAGGAAACCTGCAATTCCCACCGCCAGCAGTACCCAGAAAAGGGCATAAAATGTGGCAAGGGTAATATCAGGCACCAGCAGTGCCAGTAGCCCAAAAGCAATACCAATCACACCCTGTATGAGGCATGACATTTTTGTATCCATAATCAATCACCGGATCAGAGGGACCTAAACGTTGTCCCGGAGTTCTAATCCCATATTTGTGTTCTGACTACAAAATCTATCCTATCGTCATGTCTAAAAAAGTGTTTTTACTCCTGCCAAAACCCGAAAAACCGGATCCCAAATATTTTTTCGATTGCATATAAGATCCCAAAAAAGAGGACAGCATACAGGACAAAGCTTACGAGAAATTTTATCCATCCATTTAATCCTACTGCGACAACGATCGTATTTGACAAAGTATCTGCGATAAGGATTGCACAGAGAATGCCTATAAAAAATATCACCCATTTCCTAACCGTGGACATATCCATTATTTCTATTGGGTGGCAGAGTATTAAAATATAAAAACTCATAAAAAAATTCGGTTCGCAGTATTTTTGAAAACGCACTCATACAGAAGAGCCGGATAGCAGGGTTACCCGCTCACCCGCGAGTAGGTGCCCGTCGTCATATTCCGGGCAATAGGGCTCCAGTGGAACTGGCGATCGACTTTTGAACGCCCCCGTCTTCCCAGCACTTCCGCAATCTCCGGATCATTTATCAGGGTGCTGATCCCCCATGCCAGCGATTCCGCTTCCGGCCTGGCTTTTATCCCGTTGACGAACGGGTCGATATTCTCTGAAAGGCCCCCGACATCTGAAGCAACAACCGGTTTTTCGGCACTCCAAGCTTCAAGAAGTACAAGACCGAACGGTTCATTCCTGCTCGGGATGACCACAAGATCGCAGGCATTCAGGAGGCGGATGTACTCCGAGTCCGGGATATAGCCGACAAAATTCACCGGTAAATCCCGGGCCCGTTCCTGGAGATAGTGTCGCATTCCCCCGTCTCCGGCAACGATCACCTTTGCATCCCAGCGATGCTGGCAGACCTTTCGGATTGCTTCAATGAAAAGGTCCGGACCTTTCTGGTACACCAGTCTCCCGATGAAGAGGATGAGCGGGGCATAGGGATGAATCCCATAGGCACGTTTCACCTCACCGGCATCGAGATGGGCCCTGTACTGGCGCGGCACAATGCCGTTGGGAACTACGTCGCACTTCCATTCGGGCACATTATAGAGGTGCATGACTTCATGTTTCATTACGGTCGAGACAGCAGTTATCCGCTTTGCAATAAGTCCGCCATACCATTCCTTGCCAGAGATCTCCCGGTACTCCCACCAGTCACCGTACTGGTTGCCATTCCGGCCATATTCAGTGGAATGGAAGGTGAGGATCGTATCCCGGTCCTGCAGCTGGTGAAGCGCAGAGATCGGGTGCCAGTCATGAAAATGCAGGATATCGAACTTCCCCGCGGATTCGGTCTGGTGAAACTGTTCCACCATCAGGTTACTCATATCGTCACAGTACTGCACCGTGTTGCATCCGGACGGCCGGCAGTAATGGTACTGCACGCCATTGATCAGCTGGTCGGGCATCGCCCCCCGGGTAAAATAGTGCACGTGATGGTTCCGGGCCAGCGTTTCTGCGAGATTGGTAGCTGCACTGGCAAGTCCTCCCACCCGCTCGGCATACAGCGACTCCCAGCAGAAGAATGCTATGTTAAGTGATTCCATAAGATCTCCCTCCGGTCATTGATTATTCTGAGCAGTTCCTGCCGGGTTGTGTTTCCCGTGATATGTTCAGCCAGCCTTTCATCGTCAAGAGTATGAGCAATCCAGTTGGCAAAATCTCCCCGTTCCTGGTGGTACATAATGGAATCCCCCGGCACCACCCGGAGCAGATCACAGAACTGGTCGAGACTGTAGGCTGCATACCCTATATACCCGCCCGGAGAAGCAAAGTGGAATGCCTCATTTGGTCCAAGTGTCCGCAATATCTTTGCCGACCCACGGTTCTTCATCACCTTGATATTCCGTCTCTCAAAATCGGCAAGAATCGCCATGTACGTCCTGAACGCATCCTCGGCATCATGGTGACTGAAGTAGTTATGCACCTCGCCGCAGGTGCCGTACTTGGAAGCCATGTAGTAGAAGTGGTCGCTGGTCTGGAGATACCGCCAGATAGACTTGTCTTTGGCATAGGCTGCGGCCTTCTGGATTGCCGAGTACGCCGTGTGCTGCCGCTCGTTTCCCATCCAGGCCGAAGCATCCTTCTCGATATCTGCCCACGAGATGGTGTCCGTGACATCGATCGTTCCAACCGGGGAATAATCCCTGAGGACTTCTGATGGCAGGAGCGTCCTGACCCGGCGCGCCTTTAATTCTCCGGGCAGGTGGGAGAGGAAGTTGAAGATCCCGGTCTCTTTCCAGAAATGTTCGCCAAATGTCTCATAATCCAGGAAAATATTGGTGACATCCCCGGGCGTACCGGAGAGCCAGCCTGCATACGTGTCGGCTGTGAGCGGGTACTTGTCCCAACCCTGGTTGGCAAACCGGAACGCAATGTCATCTGATAGCTGGATATCCCTGAGGAGGACGGGCAGCTCATTACAAGTGTAGATATAGTGTGGGCTGCGCCAGCCGAGTATCCGGTCTACTCCCTCGGTAAATATGCCGGCATATCCCATCTCTTTTACCAGGATGGCAATCTGGTTGTTGAACGTGAACTCGGTATTTTCAAATACTGTAGGACGGTTTTTAAAGAGATCATACATCAGGTTGTTGTGCATTGTTGCCTGTTCAATGAACTCCGATTTGTCTCCAAAACATCCTGCTATACTGTGATAATAGGTCTGCCCGAGCAGTTCGGTATTTTTATGTCGGGATACGGCATCAAAAAGGGACAGGACATCGGGCTGCCATTTCTCCAGCTGCTCTATCAGGGTTCCGGAAAAGGAGAAAGCGCAGTGGAAACCTTCATCTAAATTTTCAAGAATTTTTTGTGTTGCAGGGATGTAACATTTCTCCGATACCCTGTCCAGTACTTCTTTATTCAGTTCGTCAAAATAGAGCGCCGGAAGATCAATTTTCTTGACTTTTGAATCCGGCGAAAAGCGCCGGTTGAGCCGGAACGGCTGGTGCACCTCAAATCCGAAACAGACATTCCGTGGAGTTTCTTCTTCCTTTATCTCCAAGGGTTTTTTTCCCTGCCCGATTCCCTGTTTTTCTGTTTTTTTCAAAGATAGTATCCCCTCCAAAAAATAGGGCAAACCAACCTTTCGGGTTTACTGGCAAA
>JBAXDE010000226.1:0-3981 GCA_037141115.1 Methanomicrobiales archaeon
TGAGACGACGGGGTTGTTCTCAAAGCTGACCCGTGTTTTTCGAGAGGATACGAATGCAAGGAGAATGCCGAGACCAATGTTCAAGACTGTGAGCCAGATGAGTCCCATTCCCATGCTGGCCGCGGATCCGCCAAACCCGATGATGGCGGAAGTAGATATGAAGGTGGCTCCGTACGAGAGTGCAATGATGACCGGGTGACTGTCACGGCCGGCAACAAGGTAATCCTCAGCGTTCTTTGTCTTTTTGTACCCGATATAGCCGATGATGAGCGTTGCTGCAAGGTAGACAAGGACCAGTGCCGCCATTGTGACCGGGTTAACTGCCATCTTCGCTTCCCTCTTTGTTCCAGTTCAATAATCCATACACAATACAAGCCAGGGCTAAACCTATGGCCAATCCATAGCCGATCAATATCTGCGGGTCAGGGATTCCAAAAAGCATACAAAACCTCTGGTAAACTCTTCATCACGACAATACAATGGGAACCAGGGAACTGCCAGGTTCCCTATCTAAAGGAGAATGCGTAGCATGGGCTCGATGAGAAACGTGTTTGACTAACCCATGGTGATATCATTGTTTACCGGATAATAATCTGGAAATAGTTGTATTTATGTGTTGTTGATTAGCCTTTGATGCTCAATTCCGGTCAATGGCGAATGCATTGGCCGGAAAGACCATATTGCGCGAAGCAAAACGCTGTACCGAAATATGTCCTCGGCATTTTCCACATTGCACGAATCCCTCCAGCAGGTCCTCTCCCAGCGGCTCGACTGGACAGAGCTCCGCGAAGTGCAGGAGCGTGCATATGCCGCTGTCACCGAAGGAAAGGACGTACTGGTAATTGCACCAACGGCTGGTGGCAAGTCGGAAGCAGCCCTGATTCCGGTGATAGATGATCTCTTAAAACACGGCCGGATGGGGGTGGCGTGCCTCTATATATCGCCCCTTAAAGCGCTGATCAATGACCAGGAAGATCGTTTCCGGGAATTTTGTGTTCCCACTTCCCTCTCAGTGATGAAATGGCATGGGGATGTCCCCAAAGGGGATCGCGGCTGGAAGGATGGCGAGCCCCCCCATTTCCTGATGATCACTCCCGAATCCCTTGAGGTGCTTTTGCAGGAGAAGAAACTAATTCCTGATCTCCGGCGCGTGCGCACGGTCATCATTGATGAGCTGCACGCATTTGTGGAATCGGAACGTGGGGTGCAGCTCAAGGTGCTGCTCAACCAGCTTGACCGGATCACGAAACACCCTGTCCAGCGTGTAGGTCTCTCGGCAACCACGGGAAACCCGGAAGAGGTGCTGCACTGGATGTCTGATGACCGGCACGGGATTGAGCTGGTCGCCATTCCTGCGCCACCCAAAGACAAGCTGTTCCGGTTCATTGTGGATGCTGACGAGGATAAGAGGTTCGATGCGCTGGTGGATATTGTAAGGGGAAGAAAAGCGCTGGTGTTTGTGAACAGCCGGAGCAGTGCAGAGAAACTGATGAGATCGGTTTCTGGCAGGATACGCAACCTTCACATCCACCATTCATCCCTCTCGCTTGCTACCCGGAAAGAGTCTGAAGATGCTTTTTCGTCACCGGATGGCGCCTGCATTATCTGCACAAGTACGCTGGAGCTGGGTATTGATATCGGGGATCTGGATGTAGTGGTGCAGGTTGGTCCTCCGAATTCTGTCTCGTCTTTTCTCCAGAGGCTGGGGCGGAGTGGCAGGCGCGACAAAGCGGCCTATGTGGCGTGGCTCTTGAAAGATCCCTGCGAACTTCTCTGTAGTGTTGCAATCATTGAATGCGCAATGAACAAGGAAGTTGAGCCCTTAACTCCCTTAAAAAAGCCGTATAATGTCCTTGTCCAGCAGGTGTTCCTGTACCTGTTCCGGCACGGCCGGGCCAGCCGGAAGCAGATCGGGACATCAGTGCTTTCGCAACCGGCTTTTGCCGGTATCCGGCGGGAAATGCTGGACCGGATTGTTACGTATCTTATTGAGCAGGGATACCTGGCACCTGATGGCGAGATGGTGATGCTGGGGGAGACTGCGGAACGGGAGTTCGGGCGTTCGAACTGGAAGGATCTCTATTCGGTGATCCGTGGCGGGGGAGAGTACCGGGCAGTCACTCCGGATGGAGAGGTGGTGGGCAAGCTCGATGCCCGGTTTGTCAACAGCCGGAATGATGGTGAGATCTCATTGGGCGGGAAGGGCTGGTCGATGGTCAAGTGTGATGAGGGGCACAATCTTGTTGTTGTGGTTCCTTCAAGTTCTGCGTCTTCAGGGATTTTCTGGACCGGGGGAGAGAGCGGGTACTCTCCTCTCATCTGCCGGCAAGTGCAGGCGATACACGCCCGGGGAGAGTCTGTGCTGCCGCTTACGGATGATGATCAGGATGCTCTTCGTACGGTATTAATCCGCATTCCGGAGGGTGTTGGTTCAACCGGGCTGTATGTCCGCGAGCATACGGGTGAGCGGGGGAGTATGGTCACGGTCTATTCCTTAAATGGCATCCGGTTCAACCGGCTCTTAACCCTGCTGCTCCAGAAACGGATGGGGGGTAAGGTAGTGGTGAGGTACAATGATTTTGTGATTAGGATTCTTCGCGGGGGAAAAGAGGGGGCGGGGGAGCGGGTGGCAAGAGCGGTGCGGGAGGTTCAGGGTATGGGGCTCGAAGAGATTGGTTCTCATCTTCCCCTTCTTCCTGCTGATGAGTGGAAATTTGCCCGGGCTCTGCCTGAATCCCCGTTTCGCGAGATGACCTTCTCCGATTACTATCATGGAGAAGAATTCATGGATCTTTTTTTGGGGATGACTATTACGGTACTACCCGGTCCTTTTTCAAAGCCTGCACCGGAACCCTGAATTTACCCGGATTTTTTCCAGCCGGGAAATATGCGGTATCTGCTGGATACAGGGCATGATTTTATTACAGGTGGCTTAAGAGATCTCTTTATGAAGAAAAGTATTGTAATTTTCACCGCTGCTGTGCTCCTGATGCTCGTCTGTGGTTGTACCCAGCCTGCACCGGTGCAACCTGCAGCGACTCCGACACTAACCGCCACGCAAACAACGACTGTTACACCCCCGGCAATCCAGACAACCGGGTCTGTATCCCCAACCCTGCCGAACAAGGTATCCGATAATACTATACGGATTAGCAAAAAAGGATTTGATCCGGTAAGCATAACGGTGAAATCTGGGTCAACCGTCCGATGGGTGAATGAGGATTCCACCACTGACCCGGGCTTATATAATCCAACGCACAGGATCGAGCTGGTCAATATTAAAAATTCCCCCCTCCTTTCTTCGGGACAGGGTTGGAGCTGGATTTTCGATCAACCGGGGTCCTATGAATATAATGATATGCTCCATTCGATCCCAATGGGTACGATCGTTGTGGTGTGATTATGTTCCAGAATATCAGCTATGCTCTTTTTTTTGGAAAGCCTCTCATCCTGTATCTTGGGGCACTCACCCTTTTTGCATTCCTGTTCACTGCTACGATTGCCGTTCTGAACTCAAAGGGAATACGCACAATACCCTTTCAATGGCATCCGCGATGCGCGGCAATCGCCATCTGCCTTGCACTGTTTCATGGTGCACTTGGGATACTGGCGTATTGGTAAAAAAAAAACGAAACGTGAAAAAAGTGCTTTTATGGAACCTGATGCAGGGTAATTATAACCCGATTACGCGGAGCACTGCTCCTACAAGAATGCCAAACATGGATGTGGACGCAGACAACATGCCTAAAAGGATATACCCGGCTATTGCCCCTATCTTGAGCGGGGTGTAGGTCTGGTTGAGGTTTAACCTGCGGATAATGCGAAAGGATTTCGTATCGGGCGATATCTGCGGTTTGTTCTTCCTGATCCGGAGCATAATGGTTCACCTGATTGCCTGTGTGGATGAGATCCTCACGTTGGTTATTGGGCCGGTATTTATACTTGAATAATGGTCTGTATACACCATAATGGGAATATCTG
>JBAXDE010000227.1:0-3948 GCA_037141115.1 Methanomicrobiales archaeon
GCTACTGAAAGAAAGGCCATCCTGCTGGAACAGTCCCTCTCCGGCACGGTAAACCCGAATCCCGAGCGGGAACGCAAATGGGCAGTTGTTGTCAAACAGACCAATCTTCCTGCCCGTATCGTGCCCGACTCAAAGGCCGTGGTTATGGTGCAACCCCCTGCAAAGCCAGAAGAGCCGGCCCCCCGGGCAATGCCATACGAGCCTGCGGCAATACCCACGACACTCGAGATTGATGATCTGTTTGAGGATGTTCAGACGAATACGGGAGAAGAGACGCAAATACCCCGGATTTCTTCGTATCCTGTCAGCGGGTCCGCTTCAGCAACCCCGGAAATGATCCCGGAAGTGGATCCTGCTGATGATCCTGAGCCGGCTGATGAACCAAAATCTGAACCGGAATTGGATGAACAGGAAGCCGAACCGGAAGAATATGATGATGAACCCGCTGAGGAAGAAGTCGTGGATCATAGAAAAAACCTGGACGAGTTTATGACAACCCCGTCGGGTTATGGCATCTCATTCAACCGGCGGCAATGGCTGGATCTCCTCAAATGGTCGCACCACTCAGGAGCGCTTTCCCAGGAGCAGCGCATGCAGATCGTCCGGATGGGACGACTGATCCAGAATGGCCGCAAGCTGACAACAAAGCAGAATGATCAGGTCCGCGAGATGATCGTGCTCGTCCAGACTCTCGGTTACCGGTTCCCCTGACCTCTTTTAACCGGACCCTGCCTCTGTTTTCGTGCGGTATCCCGGATGTGATACGAAATTAAAAAAAATCCGGTATACTTATCTTTCTAAAAATCCTATCTGCCATCACTCATTATGGCCGGACGCTCACCCAAACGAACCGATACGACTCCAAAGAGCCGGATAATCGATAAAAAGAACCCGGGGGACGATTCGGATTACCGGCTGGTGATCGTTCTTCTGGCCGCAATTGTTCTTGCGATCGCGATCATCTTTACGATTATGCTGACAACCCGGTAAGATTCAAAACTTTTTTCCTGTAACCTGCCTGCCATGCGGGAATGATTCTTTGCGGGGGATTAAATCCAGCCTTTTGAAAAAAGGTAGTAACCCGTGCCGGTATATGCACACCCTGTGATGATGATTGCAATGAAACTAACCATGATACTGCTGTAATTTCCTGCAGATGCGGCGCTCCAGATCCATGATAAAAAGAAGAGCACGGCAAGAATTGCGGCAATGATGACGGCAAAGAATGCGATGAGGGACAATGTCCCGGTCAGCACCAGATCATCCATGGATCAGAGATGTGTTCTCGATCTATTTGAACCGTGCCGGGGTCTCTTTTATTTTTCAAGATAGTCCGCCAGCAGGTCATTGTAGAGCCTGCTGACATTTTCCCCGGTTGATGGCATTTCGGGAAACCCGGAATATCCCCGGGCCGCGGGAAGATCCTCTGCAAGATTGAGGTGGTACTGGCTCTGGGAATGGAACCAGCCCTGTTTCTGGTAGTACCATGAGAGATATTCCTGTTCGGTCTGCCCGGGTGTAGGGATGAAAAGCCCGCGTTTTTTCCCAAGCTCTGCAAGTTCCATCATGGATGTATAGCCGGAACGGCAGATGACAAACTTCGCCCGGTTCATGAGCCCGACCTTCTCTTCATTGGATACGTATCCTTTCACTATGCACGAGTCCGTGCCCGTAACCTCGGTCATTCTCTTCGGGCTTCCGAGAATCACCACACTGTTTCCTTCAAGTTCATGAATGGACGGGAGCAGGAGCTCTTCGAGTTTTGTCCGCTGGGGTTCAGGTCCCGATATCATGACAAGGTAATCGAGATCCTCTTTGCTGTCCTGTTTCTGTATGCTGGTGAGGATGCCGGAGAAATATGCCCGTGACCGGGTGTCATCAGATCCCGGCCGGGAGAGTTTTCCTGCAAGGGCAAGAGGTCCGGGCGGGTTGTCCGGTACAATGATATGGTCATATTTCCGGTGAAGGTAGGTATTGATACGGAGGGCAAAGAGCTCCACCGGCCAGAGGGCCAGGGGCATGTGGTAATGCAGCTGGTGGGTGATGAAGATGGAGGGCACGTCGGCGGAATAAGCCCCCAGCCGGTTATCGCTGATGATGAGGTCATAGTGATCCTTTGCAAGGATCTTTGCGAGGTTCCGGCGTTCGTTTGCTACCGCCTTGAGCATAACGGGAAGGAACAGAAAGAACTTCGGGAGAAAGAGACTGCCCGAACTGTACGGTACGGGGTAATCCTCGAATTCGATGAACCTGCACTGGGGAAATTCCTGTTTGAGAGCGTTTAATGCGTTACCGCATGCGGCTATCGTGACCTCGTGATCATGTGCCAGGAGTGTCCTTATCAAGGGGATATCTCTCATCGCGTGACCGAGTCCCCAGCTCAGTGGTGAGAGTAGTACCTGTGCCATTCAACCATTCCCCATATTTTGTATATAGTGTTCTTTTCCGGAATGTATTGAACTATTCGAAGTCCGGGTGAATATTTTTTTTAAAAAGATCATTTTTCTGTACCATTAGCTGAACAAAAAACCGGAATTTCCGTTTTTCTCCAGAAGATGGTATGTTGCCGGTATCAGGAAATTGTTACGGCTCTGGGGGGAGATCATGGGCTTTTTTATTCTGGGGTGCGTTGACGGCAGATGGTAACTCCTCTGGCCGGCCTTTGCACCCGGTCATAATCCATAAATTCTTTTACGGCGATGTGTGTATGCATCGGGCAGATTTTAGGAGAGATTACTATTTATCATCCATTGAAACGACTTATCCGGTTTGAGGCCTATGGCATTCTCTTTGTGATTGCTGGTATTTTCGGGGCACTTCTTGCTGCGGGCCGGTTGGATCTTTCCTTCCCAGTCTTCCTTGTCTTTATTGCAGCATCGTCTGCATTCGGTTTTGTCATCAACGATATATCGGATATGGCACTCGACGCCCGGTCGGCAAAACCCCGCAATCCGCTGGCTGACGGGTCCATGACCTGCCGGACAGCAAAGGTGGTCAGTGCCGTCCTGCTTGCAGTCTCTCTTATCTGCATGGCTCTTCTGCCCTCATCTCTCCTCTTTGTGGAACTCGGAGTCCTGTTTATCTTTATTACCTACTCGTTCTGGATCGAAGTGAAAAATATCGCCGGGCTTGACCTGGTCTATCATGCCCTGTTTCCTGCGCTTTACGGGTTGCTCGGGTACCTGCTGTACCATCCGCTGGATCTTACGGGAATTGTCTATGTGGTCCTGCTGGGAATATTCGGGGCTGTCGGGGAACTGGGCAATGAGATACGGGATCTTGAGAAAGACCGGACCGAGCGGAAAAATACCGTTGTGATCATCGGTGAACATGCGGCTTTTTACTTAACGATTGCATTTATGGTCATTGCATTCTGCATCATTGCGATCTTTTCTGTCCTTGAGCCGGGCTTCTTCTGGCTCCTGCCCTTTGTGCCGTTCGGGCTCTTGCTGGTCCAGCCGGTGGTAAAGGCCATGAAGGACCCTGAATACAAGATGCAGTTTGTCGATGCAATCAACAACCGGGCGATCCTGCTTGCCGCAGCAATGCTCGTAGTGTACGGGATCGTAAGGTATTTAGCGGTTTTTTGATATGATGAGGGGGGTTTGATACCCCCCATATCTCCAATACCGACAAATGCCGCCTCCCCAGACGGGGCCTCCTGTATAGCGGATTAATAACAAAAATATACGCAAAATCTCTTTGCCACGGTGTGCCTGTGAACGGCCATGATGCGGAGGGATATCGTAAATTCAATTTTCCTGGATTGGGATCGGACTACTGTTCATTGAAATTTCAACCGGGCCAAAAAAGTAAAATCAAAGAACTATTTCTTCACGTTACCACCGCTTTACTGAACCGCCAGCGGGCAAATACGAACATAACCAGAGCAAATACAACCCGGCCGGCAAACGAGAGCACGATCTCTCCCGTTGTGTACACGTAATG
>JBAXDE010000228.1:0-3907 GCA_037141115.1 Methanomicrobiales archaeon
AGTGTATATATTTACTAAAATATCGATCTTTCCCTTAGTTTTGGAGGGGATACTCCGATTCGGTAATAACTCACTTAATGTGAGGTCTTGGGTTTCATCAGCGAAGAAAACCATGGAGGCAAGCTGGCTCACTATATAAAAGTACCGAAATGTCGTGGCGGTAGCATTCGTTTCTGATTTTGGATTTGATTTGTTACGGAATCACTAAAAAAGCGATGGGTTTTTATGCAAAAATCCTAATTGGATGGCCTCTAGGGGCAGCATTATCATTGGATCCTTTCTTAAGTTCCTGTTCACGCAGTTCTTTTCTTCGGATCTTTCCGGATATGGTCTTTGGCAGGGAATCCACAAACTCAATAACCCGGGGATACTTGTAGGGAGCCGTGACCTTCTTGACATGGTTCTGGATCTCCCGCACCAGGGTTTCTGAGGGCGGGAACCCGGGTTTTAAGATAACAAAGGCCTTGACAACCAGACCGCGGATATCATCCGGTGAGCCGATAACTGCTGCTTCCTGTACGGCCGGGTGTTCAATGAGTGCGCTCTCGACTTCAAAGGGACCAATGCGGTAACCGGATGATTTGATCACATCGTCATCCCGCCCGATAAACCAGAGGTACCCGTCTTCATCCAGGTAGGCTTTATCGCCGGTGTAGAAGAACCCGTCAACAAACGATTTTTTGTTCTCTTCGGGATTGTTCAGGTATTCCCGGAACATTCCCACCGGGCGTTTATCCATCTTTATAGCGATCCTGCCTTCTTCATGAATGGGGACGGGTTTTCCATGGTCATCATGGAGTTCGATATTCCAGCCGGGTGAGGGCTTTCCCATGGAACCGTATTTTGGGGTCATGCCCGGGAAGGTACCAATGCATAGTACCGTCTCGGTCTGGCCGTAGCCTTCGTAAATGGTCATGCCGGTTGCATCCTTCCAGGCCTTGATCACTTCCGGGTTCAGGGGTTCACCGGCACTCACGCAGTGGCGGAGCTCGGAGAAATCGAACTTGTCGAGATCGGCCAGGATCAGCATACGGTAGATCGTGGGCGGGCAGCAGAATGTGGTGATCCCATACTTTTCTATGAGCGGGAGGATCTCTGTTGCATTGAACCGGCTGCGGATATCATACACAAAGATAGCCGCACCCTCGATCCACTGGCCATAGAATTTACCCCACGCGCTCTTTGCCCATCCGGTATCTGAGAGCGTGAAGTGGAGATCATTCATGCGCAGATCATGCCAGAACCGGGCAGTGACGATGTGTCCCAGCGGGTAACTCTGCTCGTGCACCACCATCTTGGGCTCGCCGGTTGTGCCGGAGGTGAAGAAGATCACGAGAGGATCGGTACTCTTGGTCTTTTTCATACTGGGAAGATTGACAATCTTTGCCGAAACAGGTGCCGGGTAATCAAGTTCCGTCAGGTAACTGATCCAGCCCGGGCGTTTGGCATCGATCAATAATTTACACGAAAGGGACGGACAGTCCTTTACGATCTCTTCGATCTTTTCTGCCTGCTCTTCCATGGTGATAATCATCTTGATATCAGCAAGATTGATCCGGTATTTCAGATCCTTGGGCGTCAGCATTGTTGGTGCGGGACAATAAACGGCCCCGCGCTTGATGAGGCCAAGGGTAAAGGTCCACCACTCCGGAACCCGGGGGAGCATGATCAGCACGCGATCTCCCTTACCCACGCCGTACTTGATGAGAATATTTACGATCTGGTTCGAGAGCCGCATCAGCTCCCAGAACGTAAACGTCTTCTCCTTGCCCTCCTGGTTCACCCAGAGCATGGCAAGTTTGTTCCGGTCCTTGTTTGCCCAGGCATCGATCACATCAAAACCGAAGTTGAAATATTCCGGTACCTCAATGGCAAATTTCCGGTACATCTCGTCATAATCGGGCATGTTATGATCGTCGGGTCCAAAGACCGGCCCGGCCGAGGGCAGGGTGGTTGCACCAATACGGGTCACTCCCGTGTTTTTGGGGAGTTGTGTGGTGCATGCCTCGTTGATCCAGTCGGACCGGGAAATATTTCGCTTCTCGCACGATTTATCAATGCTTTCTGCAAGTGAATCGTCCATAGTGACAGAATACCGCACCATACAGATCTGTTTGGTGGTGCATATGATGAGGGTTTCGATAGATTCCTGCACCACAACAATTTATTTCAGAAAAATCCGGCAGGCTGCTGGAAGGGGAATACCGACAAAAACACTTTCGGACTTTAAAAAGAGGAGAAAAATTATGGTGCGGTCACTTCAGGTCAAGATATTTTTTCAGCTCCGCGGCACGCAGTTCATTGCGCTTGATCTTTCCGGAGATGGTTTTTGGAAGTTCTGCAACAAACTCAATCTCGCGGGGATATTTGTAGGGAGCAGTAGTTCGCTTCACGTAGGTTTTGATATCCTTGACCAGCGATTCGGAAGGCTCAAAACCCTTATTGAGGACAACAAATGCCTTGACGATCAGGCCCCGGATACGATCCGGTGAACCCACAACTGCGGCTTCCTGAACCGCAGGATGCTCGATCAATGCACTCTCGACTTCAAAGGGGCCGATGCGGTAACCGGAACTCTTGATCACATCATCATCCCGGCCCACGAACCAGAAGTAGCCTTTCTCATCGCGGTACACTTTGTCGCCGGTATAATACCAGCCGTTGACAAAGGACTTCTTGTTCTCTTCAGGATTGTCGAGATACTCTACAAAAAGCCCGGGTGGCCGGGGGTGTGTGCTGATGCCCAGCCTTCCTTCTTCGTGCTCTCCCACCGGCTTGCCATGATCATCATGGACTTCGATCTTCCAGCCGGGTGATGGTTTCCCCATGGATCCCGGGTGGGATTCAACATTGGGAAATGCTGCAACACAACACGCAGTCTCGGTCTGCCCATACCCTTCGCAGATGGTAAGACCCGTGCCTTCCTTCCAGACGCGCATCACTTCAGGATTGAGCGGCTCTCCCGCACTGGTGCAGTGACGCAGACTCGAGAGATCAAACCGGTCCAGGTCCGCTAAGATCAGCATGCGGTAGATTGTTGGGGGACAGCAGAAGGTCGTGACCTGGTATTTTTCCAGGAGTGGCAGGACTTCTGTGGCCTGGAACTTGCCGGTGAAATGATAGACAAAGATACAGGCCCCTTCGATCCACTGCCCGAAGATCTTTCCCCAGGCACATTTCGCCCAGCCGGTATCGGCTACCGTAAAATGCAGGTCATTGTGACGGATGTCCTGCCAGAGCTGTGCTGTCACGATATGCCCGAGCGGATAGCTGTGATCGTGAAGCACCATCTTGGGCTCGCCGGTTGTGCCCGAAGTGAAATAGATCAGCATCGGATCGGTGCTCTTCGTCTTGCGCTGGTCAGGAATGCTGACAGAACGGTGGGAGACCGGCGCCGGGTAGAGCAGCTCGTAGGGAAAACTTGCCCATCCCGGGAGTTCGCCATCGGCAACAATGCGGGTGGTAAGCGTGGGGCATTCATTACAGATCTCTTCTACCTTTGCCGCATTCTCGAGATCGGTGATGATCATCCGGAACTTGCCCTTGTTGACCCGGTATTTGACGTCACGCGAGGTCAGCATGGTCGGGCATGGCGCAAATACGGCACCAAGCTTGATCAAGGCTATGGCAAATATCCACCACTCCGGGATACGGGGGAGCATTACCAGTACACGATCACCTTTGTTGATCCCGTATTTGAGCAGGATGTTTGCAGCCTGGTTGGAGAGATTGGCAAAATCAAGATAACTGTATTTCTTCTCTTCGCCATTCTGGTCCACCCAGATCATGGCAAGTTTATTGCGATCTTTTTTAGCCCAGGCATCGATCACATCAAAACCGAAATTATAGAATTCCGGCACTTCAATGGAGAAGCGGGTGCACATCTCTTCATAACTCTCTTTTGTAC
>JBAXDE010000229.1:0-3905 GCA_037141115.1 Methanomicrobiales archaeon
GGCATAAATCAATTAGACCAAGAACACTTTTATCCGTTTAGTGGCAAACTTGGGAACTAACAAAGAACCAGCAGAGATACACTGCGTAAGTTACGGTGCGCCTTCATGAAAACTGAAATGCCTTTGTCAAAACCCATACGCCGTTTTCTCAATACAACCGAAGAACTCCTGGGCACAGAGATCTCGCTCCTCCGCCAGCCAGATGCTGAACCGGGTGGAACGCTTGTCGATATTTATACCTATGATATCGAGAGGAATGTGATCATTTTTCCTGCCCAGTATGTCGGACTCCTTAAGGATTTTGTCATTGCAAAACACTGCACCAACCTGATGATCAAAGGAGCTGCATCAAAAAGAGGTGAATACAAGGTATGCTCCTATACCGAAGAATCAGTGTACCGGGGTTTGCGCCAGATCTATCTGGATGCACTTAAGGATGAGGCAAGCAAGAAGACCAAACTTCCGGTCCAGAAACTTATACAGTTACTTTTCATCCTGTTCTCCCATTTCAACGATGATGTGAACGAACTTCCCTGGAATACCATCATCAATGCCAGCGTGTATCATCGTATGCCGAAGATCCGGAAAACACAGCTCTACCATGTGATGAAAGAGAGCAAAAATGATATGGATGAGATGATGGAGCAGGAAGAGATCATTCCCCGCCGGTATTTTGTCCTGAACAAGGCAATGTTTTATTCCCGTGACATGTTCCTTGCAAAAACCCTTCCGGCTGATGAACTCATGCCCGTTCTCAATATTCCCCAGATGAAAAAATTCAATCACCTTGAAGTAAAGGAGATGCTTACCACGCGGTGGACTCACACCGCCTGGTACCAGTCCAAGGTGTTTGGGGACAATATGCTCGAGATCATTGACAAGCCATTATCTCTGGTGAACTGGAGTGCAGAACCCTCGCTCGATTATTTCTATGATCTCTACAAGATCGGGTTCAATCTCACCAATCAACTCCTCTCCTATATGACCATGAAAGACTGGTACGTCTGGGAAGAGCCCAAACATCTCCTCATGGCGCATGATAATAAAGAAGAGTACGAAAAGAAAGCGTTAAAGCGGATTTTTGGAGATCTCATTGCAGATTCATGGGGGGATACTTCATGACGGTAAAAGAGGCTGTTGAACTTTTAAAAAAAGGTCTTGCCTATGCCAAGAGGACCAAATACAATGAGGCTTTGTCCTATTATAACAAAGCTCTCTCTCTTGATCCAAATAATCCTGAAGCCTGGTACCTTCGGGCATCCGTGTTAATCGATACCGGGAAGAGTAAAGAGGCGCTTTTGGACTGTGAAAAGGCAATCGCCCTGGACCAGAATTATGCTCCGGCCTGGTCAAAAAAGCAGTGGCTTTCTATAACCTCGAACAGTATGAGGAGGGATTGTATGCCAGTACACGGGCATCTTCCCTGAATGGCAATGATGTTACTGCATGGTACCTCAAAGGTGTCTGCCTAGATGAGTTAAACCGGAGCGATGAAGCACAGGTGGCATATGGAAAATCACTCGAACTCGAGATCATTCTGGATATTGAATCCGAGAGAAAGAAAGTAGGCCGGTCATCTTAATCACGATTTTTCCTTTTTGTATTCGTTTTTTTGATATCCATCAACCAGATCACATGGATTTCTTTTGGATATTGCCACATTACGAAACCATTATACCGAGGAAAACCAACTACATCGATTAAACGGAGGTTTTCTGTATGATATCAAAGACTATGGAAGAAGCATTAAACAAACAGGTTAACCGCGAGTATTACTCTGCATACCTGTATCTTGCAATGTCTGTTTATTTCGAATCCGTTAACTTGAAGGGTTTTGCCAAATGGTTAAGAGTCCAGGCAAAAGAAGAACATGCCCATGGAGATAAATTCTTAGATTATCTTATTGCCCGCGGGGGAACGGTTACGCTCGGTGCAATTGAAGCACCGAAGGCAAAATGGACATCTGCCGGCAAGGTTTTTGAGGAAGTCTATGCTCATGAACAGAAGGTTACGGGCATGATCAATAATCTTGTGGATCTCGCGATCAAGGAAAAGGATCATGCAACCTTTGAGACGCTCCAGTGGTTTGTAAAAGAACAGGTTGAAGAAGAGAAAAATTCCAGCGAAATTCTTGAACAGATCAAGATTGTCGGGGATGTCCCCGGTCATCTCTTCTACCTGGATCACCATCTCGGTAAGCGGGATTAAATCCCCCGTTTTTCTTTTGAAAAAACCACTCTTTTTAAAGGGTTTCTTTGATGCGTTCGGTTCTTTTTGCCGATGATGAAGAGTTGCTTCCTGATGCAAAAAAACATTTGAATGATTCGGGAACCTGAAGGTGCAGACTGCTTCTTCTCCAAAAGAAGCGATGCAAATCCCGGTGAATAATTCATTCCACGCACTGGTTATCGATTATTACCTGCCCGGGATGGGGACAAAAGAGACGCAATCGAATCAGCGGTTAAGGCATACAATGACGTGCTTGCCATCAATCCGAGTCATGCTCAAACCTGGTGCAGCCTTGGGAGATGTATGATGGGATTGGGAAACTGTGAACTCTCACACCAGTATTATGATCATTTCCGCGATCATATCCGGTATGGCACAGCATGGAAGAAGATGCTGAACCTCAATACCCTCGTCTGATCATCACCGATGGCTTATTCTCTTTTCAGATCTTAATCTCAAATCGTTGGAGATATATCATGAAAAGTCCGGTCTATTTTGCAAGCCTCAGGGCGAGTTCCGATCACGAATGCACAACGGCAAAGGTTCGCAGACTTTTTGAGCGTGCCGGATTTGGCGATCTTCTTGCTCCTCACGATAAGACTGCACTAAAACTCCATTTTGGTGAGATGGGCAATGACGGGTTTATCAGCCCGGTCTATGTACGGCAGGTTGTAGAAAAAGTAAAAGAGTGCGGGGCGTTACCATTCCTGACGGATACGAACACTCTCTACCTTGGTACCCGGTCAAATGCGGTTGAACATATTACTACTGCAATTCTGCATGGATTCGATTATGCTGTTTGCGGAGCTCCCGTCATCATTGCTGATGGTCTGTCAGGCAAAAATATTGCCCGGGTTGAGATCGGCAAGAAACATTTCAGCACGGTCTCGATTGCCGGAGATATTGCTGCTGCAGACAGCATGATTGTCCTGAGTCACTTCAAGGGCCACATCGTATCTGGTTTTGGCGGAGCGCTCAAGAATCTGGCAATGGGATGTGCAGCCCCGGAAGGCAAACGTGCCCAGCACAATGCCCGCCCGTTTACTATTGCTGAAAAGTGCACCGGGTGTGGTTCGTGTATTGCAGTCTGTCCGAAATCCGCAATCAGCATTGATACAAATAAATCGGTGATCGAACAGGCACTTTGCATTGGTTGTTTTGAGTGTATGCATGCCTGTCCTGAATAGGCAATCGATATCGACTGGGTGACGGAGATACCGGAATTTATGGAGCGGATGGTCGAATACGCGTATGGTGCAACAAAAGGAAAGGAGAAGAAGATTGGATATATGAACTTCTTAATTCGCATAACGCCTGACTGTGACTGTTTTCCGTTCAGTGATGCCCCGATTGTCCCGGATATTGGCATCCTCGCGTCACTTGATCCTGTTGCCATCGATGCGGCAAGTTTCGATCTGGTAAACCAGCAGCAGGGGTATACAGATTCTCTCCTCACGGCCCATCATCACATAGGGGAGGATAAATTCAAAGGTGTCCATCCACAAACCGATGGATTCCGGCAGTGCCAGTACGCAGAAGAGATTGGGATGGGCAACCGCGCCTATGATCTGATAAGGATCTGACCTTTCTATTTTTTTTAAAATTTTTAGATATTTCAATTTTTTTGGTAGTGTAAAGATTCAACTGTAAATTCGACAACCCTGACTCTAATCGAT
>JBAXDE010000230.1:0-3877 GCA_037141115.1 Methanomicrobiales archaeon
TTTCCCGGTTGGCCGTCCAACAATTTGTACGGCTCGTTGGACCGGCTCTATATCACGAATCGTTATCACGCGCTGGAACAAAGAAGAATAAGGAATATATGACAAAGCTGAATTGCTGGGAATTCAAGAAGTGCGGGCGTGAGCCCGGTGGCGAAAATGTTACTGAGCTGGGTGTCTGCCCGGCGGCAGTTGAGACCCGGACGAATGCCATGAACAGCGGAAATAATGGAGGACGGGCCTGTTGGGCAATCAGTGGTACCATGTGTGGAGGAAAAGTACAGGCGTCCTATGCGGTAAAGATCGGAAACTGCCTTAACTGCGAATTTTATCAGAGAGTCCAGCGGGAAGAAAAACCCCGGTTTGAAACATCGGTAAAGATCCTGGAACGACTCAAATAAAAATTAATGGTTTTTTTCCGGCGCCAGGGTTCGGGCAAATACCCAGATGTATTCCTTTTCAGCAAATTCCAGGTGATGCGCCGTTATCTGCAACGGTATAAATAATCCGTTTTTTGTCCGGTGTTCCGTGACAAAGATCATTGCTTTTGTTTCCCTGATTTCCTGCACATAATCCTTCCAGCTGCTTACCGGACTGTCAAAAAACCGCCGATCAATATCAGTGACTTTCAGCGAAAGGATCTCATCGCAGGGATATCCGAGGATAGTGACCGTCTGCCAGTTCACATACAGGAAATGCCCTTCTGCATCCACAAGATATGCGGCATCAACTGCACGATCGATGGCGAACTGGGTGATCTCCAGCTGGTGTTCAATTGCCTTGTGCTGGTGATCCTGATCCATCATCTCCAGTGCGAATGACAGGTCTTCTGTAAGTTCAACAAGAAGTTGCACCTCATCTTCGGAAAAAAAACCCGGTTCGGCCGCATGGAATGTCATTGCCCCGATTACCTGTTCGCCAATTCTTATCGGGAACGCGGCGCTTGACTTAAAACCATGCAAAAGAAGGGCATCCCTCCATGGGGCAACCGCAGGATCCGTCCGGTTATCCGCACTGATGTAGTATCTGTCTTCACGCAGCGTTATTGCTGTTGGCATTGCTTCGAGTGGCAGATCGATCCCCGGCTCTGCCGGAGCGCGGGAAGAATCAAGGGCCCGGCTGGAATGCGCCACCGGTTCGATACGGCCGCTCTCCGGTTCGTATAATCCCACCCATGTCATAGGAAAACCGCCTTCGATCACAGCAATGCGGCACGCCTCGGCAAGCAAATCATTCCGATTGCGGATATAAACAATTGCTTCGTTTGTTTTTGACAGGATTGAGTACAGTCGTGCGAGATGCCGGATCCGGCTCTGTGATTCCCGGTGCCCGACAGCCATCCGGAGTTTATGGGATAACTCGGCAAACTGGGATTTGATATCGCCACCTTTCTGAAGATAGAAATCCACGCCGTTGTTCAGCGCCTCGATGACGACCTCTTCCCGGCCCCTGCCGGTAAATATGACAAACGGGAGGTTCGGATACTGCATCCTCACTTCTTTTAAAAACTGGATACCGTTCATGACCGGCATATCGTAATCAGAAAGCACGGCATTGAAACTGGTGTGTTCCAGCAGTTTCAGTGCTTCGGGTGCCGATGAACAGGTATCAACGGAAAAATTCCCGATCTTTTCGAGAAACAGTTTTCCGATCTCCAGTAAGGCGGGTTCGTCATCCACATAGAGAACGGTGATCATATCTTAGTGGTAGTGTGGGAGATGAGAGATTTAAATGCAACCGCAGGACCGCTGAACTCAAATAGCGTTAATACTCTATTACGCATACAAGGGACATATCAGGTGAAGTGCTGTGGCAGTAAAAAATGACCGGGTTCTTACTATAGGAACAATTCTTTTGAGCATTGGGATTTTACTCTTGAGCGGGCTGACCTCTTCGATTATCTGGGGGTTACTGATGGTCTGTATTATTGCCGGCGTGTATTTCTTCGTGCTGTACCGGTGATAGCAATTGAAAAAAAGCCGGTCGCATAGTAGGTACGAACCCGGCGAAGTGTGTGACACGATAAAAAATCAGTGTGAATGCGGTTCCTGCCCTTCGTGGCTGTGTTCCGCGACATGATGATAATCCGCCCCGGATTCCGTTGCGGGATCAACGTGAATCGTTGCATCGGAGAGGTATTTCAGGTGGTGAAGCAGTTCATGCCGGTACTCTTTGGCAATCGCATGTCCTTTCTCCACCGACAGGCCGGAGTCCACGGTCATATTGATCTCCGCGTGGAGCCGGTGCCCGAGCCACCGGACCTTCACATCGGTTATCGCTTTCACGCCATCGACATGATCGGCAGCATGAGTAATCTCGTCCGTGATTGCCGGGTCAACGCCGTCAATCAACCGGGTGAATATCGTTTTACCGGACTCCCAGACTATACCAAGAATGGCAATCGTAATGATCAGACCTACAATCGGATCTGCGAGTGGGAACCCGAGATACACGCCGATAGCACCGAAGAGCACAGCGAGGCTCGTCAGACAGTCCGCCCGGGCGTGCTGACCGTCAGCCACGAGCGCGGCGCTGCCGATCTCGTTGCCTACCCGGATGCGCAGCTGGGCCACCGCTTCGTTCCCGATGAACCCGATGATCGATGCCGCAACAACTGCCCAGAGAAAGGTGACTTCCTGCGGATGGAAGAGCCGGTCTATGGAAAGGTAGCCGGCTATAATCGCGGAGACCAGGATCATGAGAACGACAAAGACACCGGCAAGATCTTCGACCCTGCCGTACCCGTACGTGAACCGCTTCGTGGGTTTCCACCGGGCAAGCATGAATGCAAAGAGGAGCGGGATAGCCGTGAGTGCATCGCCGAAATTATGGATCGTGTCAGCAAGCAGCGCAATACTGCCGGTATAATAGACAATGATTATCTGGAAGAATGCGGTGATGAACAGACCGACAAAGGACCATTTGACTGCCCAGATCCCGCGTTCCGTGGTGAGGATGGACGGGTCCACGATCCCGTGCGTGTGGCCGTGTCCGCCTTTTTCTTCCGGAGCATGATCATGACCGTGCTCGTGGTCGTGATCATGATCGTCGTGCGCATGCTCATCGTGAGCTGCTTCGTGCTTATCTTTCTGGAAAATCATATGATTATACCTTTTTTTCTTTTCACAGGTCCGTGTTTTTGTACCGGAGTTTCCCCTGCGAAATCTGTAGTTACATTCGTTTTCTCGAGTAATAAGAATTCGTTGCCAATCACTGAGTTGGTGCTGGCCCGGGGGATGGACCTGGTGACTGATCACCAGGTGGTCGGGATTATTGCGGTGTTGGGGGTATAACCCTCATTTATCCCTCGTTGTAGACACCCGTAATCCGGGTATCCGTACCCTAAGGGGAAATAAGCCCAATTCGGACTCCGTTTGCCATACCCCCATCCGGAAAACCCCGTAAAACGGTCCGATTCAGTACCTATGAAAAATACGCTTAATTCTCGCCCCTTTTGCCAAAATACGGCAGAATCCCCTCTCTCCTAAAGCCCGCCAAAGGGCCTTAAATCGATGCTATTTTCGCCACCTATTTTACCCCATCCGGACCCCGAAAAGGCTGCCGGAATGCGAATATGAAGGTCGTTTTTTCCGGGGGAGGTCTGAAAAACAGGGTTTTAGCCTGGAATTCGGGGAGCCGGTCGCGGAGCGGGGGCGAGCACGGCAAAGCTGTGCGAAGCGTGCGAAAGCGGTCGGCAGTTCAAGTTTGTGGCAAAATACAGTGAGAAAAGTTGTGGTGGAGGTTACACTCAACGGGGTTCCGCACCTCAACGCATGGGCTCCCCCCAATGAAAAAAATAAGCCTTGTTTAGTCTTCTATGGGTTTTGCTGGTAGTGTAAAGATTCAACTGTAAATTCGACAACCCTGACTCTAATCGATC
>JBAXDE010000231.1:0-3871 GCA_037141115.1 Methanomicrobiales archaeon
TTGCCAGTAAACCCGAAAGGTTGGTTTGCCCTATTTTTTGGAGGGGATACGAAAAGCAGATGTATGGTGAATGTTACTTCGAACTATTCAATGTACCCGACCACTGATCTTTCCTGAAATAACAACGGATGCATCTTCCTAAGGCCCTGCACTTTTCCCATCTCCGGCATCTGCTTTTTTTACAGGGGAATATCAATACCCGCCCTGTTCCCGGTACTGCCATCATATACCCCGTAAGCAGTACTGCAACAGAAAAACCTGCACCGGTTCCCTGCGAAAATCTCTGCCATTATGATGGCATAGCCGTTCACGAATGGAGTAATTGTCAGTGAATCTTAAAAAAAAAGAGTGTGGGATTAGTGTTTGGTAAAGGGGTTGAACACGTTCTCGTAGATCATGTCGCTGCCGGTGTTGTGGAGCCGGCCGCGTTCGGTCTTCTCCTCAGCAAAGGCAAGGAGCGGGAGTTCCATGTTGACACCCGGGACATGGCCGAACATCTTCTCGAGTTCAACCTGCTGTGCGTGCATGAAGAGCGCATTGGGGATCTCTGCCGGGCAGAGTTCCTGGCACTGGCCGCAGTTCACACAGGAGTCTGCAATGTGGGCGAACCGGATGAGGTGGAACATGAAGTTCGGGGGAAGTTCACCGGGCTTTACATAGGCCGGGTTCTTTGTGGTGCAGTCCACACAGTAGCAGATCGGACATGCTGTAATGCACGAGTAGCACTTGATGCAGCGGGCTGTCTCGGTCATGATCTTCTTTAACCGGTCTTTGCCCTCACCGAGTGCTTCGAAGTCGTGCTTGCGCCACTTGTCGCCAAGCTTGAGCATTGCGCCTTCGACCTTTCCGCGGATCTCAAGACCCTTGGGGTTGGCCGCTTCTGATGCGAGGATGCCGTTCTTGACTGCGCCGTTGATCAGGTTTGCACCCTTCTCGGAGCAGACCTCAACAAAGGTTGCTTTTCCTGCCTTGTCGCCAATGACCCCCCAGTTACCGCAGGCAAGGTCTGCCTGACGGGGGATCTTCATCTTGCAGCGGCGGCAGTTGCTGCGCCGTCCATAGCCTGCCTCTTCGAGTTCGTCAACGGAGATTCCCTTGTGTCCGCCTTCGTACTCGATGATGAACTGGCCCTTGTCGATCTCTTCCTTGTGGACGAGATTGGGGTCGATGCCATACTTGTCGGCAATCATCTTGCGGGCGAGCACCGGGCTGACCGAGCCACCGCAGTTGACACCGATCATGATGACATTGTCGAGGTTGATCTGCTTGCGCTTGGCAAGTTCATAGAACGCCATTGCATCGCAGCCCTTGACGGTGACACCGATCTTCATGGTCTCTGCACCCTCGAGGTATTTCTTCACGAGTTTGGGCAGGAGGAGTGTACCGCAGTGGAGTGAACCTGCTGTCTTGACAAGGTCCTTGGGGTCCTTGATAAGGACCGGCACTGCATCGTAGAGGTCAGTTCCCTTGGTGATTACCAGGACTGCATCAACAGCTTTTGATTCAAGCGCGAACTTCCAGAGTGCGGTGACTGCGCCACCGAGTTCTGCTTTCTCCTTGATAGCTGCGTCATTGGTCCATGCGTAGAGCATATCGCCTTTCTTTGCCATGATCAGGCCTCCTTGATCTTTTCAATTTTTACAGCACAGGCCTTGAACTCAGGTATGCTTGCAGTCGGGTCGAGCGCATTGTTGGTGAGCGTGTTTGCTGCGCATTCAACATAGTGGAAGGGGATGAAGACAACGCCTTTCTTGATGCCCTTGGTGACACGGGCGCCGATGGTGATCTCCCCTCTGCGGGTGATTGCCTTGACCATCTCTTTGTCTACAACTCCCATCTCTTTTGCATCTTCGGTGTTGATCTCAACCCATCCCGTGGGTTCCTCACGCTCGAGATTCTCCGAGCGGCGGGTCATGGTTCCGGTGTGCCACTGCCAGATGCAGCGCCCGGTGGTCAGGATCAACGGGTATTCCTTGTCCGGTACTTCTGCCGGGGGTTTGAACTCGATGGGGGTAAAGATACCAAGGCCATCGGGGTGGGTGAACTTCTCCTTGTGCAGGATCGGGGTTCCCGGGTGCTCTGCGGTCGGGCAGGGCCAGTGCAGGGCTTCGGGTTTCTCGAGCCGTGCATAGGTCATACCGCCATAGGATGGGGTAACCTTTGAGATTTCGGTGAAGACTTCTTCAGCACTCTTGTAGGGGAACTGTTTTTCGTATCCCATTATCTTGGCGAGCTCGGTGAAGATCTGCCAGTCTGCCTTTGCTTCGCCGGGCGGGTCCTGTGCCTTTCTCCATTTCTGGACACGGCGCTCGGTGTTGGTCTGGGTGCCGTCCTTTTCGGCATAGCAGGCAGCAGGGAGGACTACGTTTGCGAACTGGGCGGTCTCGGTCAGGAAGATATCCTGTACAACCATGAACTCAACGTTCTTTAATCCCTTTTCTACGTGGTGGAGGTCAGTATCAGAGATCATCGGGTTCTCACCCATGATATAGACACACTTGACCTTTCCGGGTTCGTCGGCAAGGGTATTGATCAGCTTGGTGACGGTAAGTCCGACTTTTCCTTCGGCAATCTCACAGCCCCATGCAGTCTCCATCTTCTTCTTCATATCGGGGACAAGCACCGACTGGTACCCTGAGTACACGTTTGCCAGGGCTCCCATGTCGCAGGCGCCCTGGACATTGTTCTGGCCACGCAGTGCGCAGATTCCCGTACCGGGCCGTCCGAGATTGCCGGTCAGCATCTGGATGTTTGCAACTGACTTGACGTTGTCGACACCGGTGGTGTGCTGGGTGATACCCATTGAGTAGAGGATTGCAGACTGGCCGGATTTGCCGAACCATTCAGCCGCAGTGAGGATGTCCTTTACGGCGATACCAGTGATCTTCGAGACGTTCTCAGGAGAGTAGGTATCCTTCATCACTACCTCTTTGACCTTCTCGAAATCCTTGGTCCTGTTCTTGATGAAGTCCTTGTTCTCCCAGCCGTTCTTGAGGATCAGCTGCATGAAACCGTTGAGTAATGCCACATCGGTACCGGAGTAGAACTGTAAGAACAGGTCTGCCTGCTTGCCGGTGGGGGTGAGACGCGGATCTGCATAGATGATCTTTGCGCCGTTCATCTTCGCCTGCATTACGCGGCGTCCAATCAGCGGGTGGTTCTCGAATGTGTTGCTGCCGATGATAAGGATACACTTTGACTCAGCAATATCTGCAATTGACTGGGTCATTGCCCCTGAACCGAATGCTCCGGCCAGACCGACGACCGTCGATGCATGGCAGAGCCGGGCACAGTGGTCGATGTTGGGGGTCTTTAAGACTGCACGGGCGAACTTCTGCATGAGGTAGTTCTCTTCATTGGAGACACGGGCAGAAGCAAGGCATGCCATCTCGTCACCCTTGTAGGACTTGAACTTCTCTGCAATGAGTTTGTATGCTTCATCCCAGCTGGCTTCGACAAACTTGCCATCCTTCTTGATGAGGGGCATTGTCAACCGGTCAGGGCTGTTGATGAATTCATGTGCATAGTTCCCCTTGGGGCAGAGCTTGCCCTCATTGACGGGGTTGCGCTGCCAGGGCTGGACGCCGACAACCTTCTTGTCCACTACAACAAGGTTGAAGCCGCACCCGGTTCCGCAGTAGGGACACGTTGTTGGTACGTATTTGAAATCCATGTATTCACACCTCTTTACTACTGTAAATGTCAGGGAAAACGTTATTTAAGGATATTGAAAAAAATCTGGAAACCGATGATTAATAGTGGGTTACCTTAATTGCTCCCTTTACAGCGGTGAACATTATCTGCTAACTATTAAAAAAAAGTTACTGTTTACAGTGACACCAGAGCTGCTGCTGGGACGAACGGTTCTCCA
>JBAXDE010000232.1:0-3863 GCA_037141115.1 Methanomicrobiales archaeon
GCCAGTAAACCCGAAAGGTTGGTTTGCCCTATTTTTTGGAGGGGATACAAAAAATGTTATTTTCATGTATCAGAGCTGCCATCGGCCGCTCTTGTTGATCGTTCCCAGACCTTTGCACCGGTTGAAGTACGTCTCGCCCCAGGTCCACGGCTGATACGTGCAGCACATATCAGGTTTTATCAGGTGGATCCCGCAGAGGTACCGCTCTTTTGTCACGCGGCGCAGGAACGGACAGACCGTGACATACTCACCAGTGTCAGGATTGCGCATCTCAACCGAGACAACGTTCCCAAGGTCTTCTGGCAGGAGATCGGCACAGTTTACCGGAGGGCTCTTCTCCATGAACGCGACAAACCAGCGCAGGACATCGGTCCGCTCCTGTTCCATCCAGACATACACATTGGGAACCGTTGGTGCAATACCGGGGCCGAAAATCCGGCAGCATAGTCCGCACTGCTCACAGGGTCCGTCTTCTAGTTCCAGATCATCCATCTTGTTTCTCACCACAATGCAGCGGGCTTCGGGATAATTTTGCCGATTCGTTCAGCCGGGAAAAGCGGTCAGATCCAGGGTCCGGGATTCGGGCATAAAAAAAGCTCACCATAAATCATCCTCCCAAGGACAAGATCTACAATCATCCCGGTTAGCGCAACACGGCAGGTATCGTGAGAATATATACAAAAATCCCAGAGCCAAAATGCCATGGTTCTTCCGGCCGGTTATTGTTCCTTAGGAAAAGGCAAAAAAAGTGTGGATTTGTTACCCGCTCATCACGCTCGGTGTCACATTGATATCGAGATACATGCCCTTTTGCCGGGTGTAGTTCGGCCAGGTAAGATTCATCCCGCCATTCGGGTTCCCGGTCTTGGCAAACCGGGTCCATATATCCACAACATTGTCAGTCACCGCCGGGTCAGCTGGAACCGGCACCCCAAACAGCAGGAGGGTTTCGCTGCCGTGGAAGGCACCATTGGACTGCCCTGGCAGGATATAGCTGTACCGGTACACGTACGTATTCGGGCTGATATCTCCCATCGACCCCGCTGCAAACTTTACCGAGTCGGAAAAGTCGTAGTCTGTCATGATCTGTGCCAGCTGGAGCTGGACTTCGGCAGTCGAGTTGGCAGGATACTTTGCAAGGACCGTGTCGGCATCTTTCCCGAACCTGCCTTTAATGAAACTCACATCCTCCATGACAGTCATGTTGGCACCCGCAGAGAGCGTGGTCCCGTCATTGGCATTGTTCCCGATCAAGAGCGGGACCTGATTTACCCGGTGGTTAAGGTACTGGTTGTCCATGGAATCCGGGAGGATCCACCCATCCACCGTTGGCTCGAACTCGACGGTGTGGGTTGTCCAGAAGCCGGCTGATGGCGATGGTGTTGCATTGATCAGGACCTCGGGGCTTAGCTGTCGCATCCGGGCAATCGCATCCGGGCCGGAGTACCCGAGTCCTGTCGCATACTCCACGCCGAACTGTTCTGCATACGCTTTCGGGTGCGTCGCATTGATGATCGCCC
Source organism: Methanomicrobiales archaeon (assembly GCA_037141115.1). Taxonomy (GTDB): domain Archaea; phylum Halobacteriota; class Methanomicrobia; order Methanomicrobiales; family Methanospirillaceae; genus Methanoregula. The sequence continues at coordinate 1,521 of JBAXDE010000232.1, forward strand.
CGTGTGCCCAGAATGGACCGCTCTCGACAATTCCCTGCTGGAAGAGGCCTTTACTTGTCGGACTTGCGACATGGACAAGCACGCTCTCTGCACCTGCAGACTGTCCGAAGATGGTTACCCGGGCTGGGTCCCCTCCAAAGGCCCCGATGTTCTGCTGCACCCATTTCATGGCAGCCTGCTGGTCCATAATTCCGTAATTGCCTGAGGCATTATGCGGGGATTCGTTATCCAGCTGGGGATGAGCAAGGAACCCGAGGGCCCCAAGCCGGTAATTCGGCGTGACGACAATGACTCCTTTCTGTGCAAGGGTAGTCCCGTTGTAAGTCGGCATGTTAAAGGCAACCTCCTTGAACCCGCCTCCGAAGAAAAAGATCATGACCGGCAATTTTTCGTCAGCACTTTGTGCCGGGGTCCAGACATTGAGGTACAGGCAATCTTCGCTCATGTTCAACGGAGCCGGAGATCCCGGCTGCGGACAGGTTGCTGAATACTCCTTTGTCTCCTTTACACCATCCCAAGGCTTAACCGGCTCGGGCGGTCTCCAGCGCAGGTCCCCGGTCGGGGGAGCTGCGAACGGGATCCCGTGGAAGACCCGGAGCCCGCCCTGTTGTAATCCGGAAACCGAACCGGCATCTGTCTTGACAATTCCGGAGATATTCGCCCCGCTGTACCCTGATTCTTTCTGGGTACATCCTGCCATGAAAAAAAGCCCCATGATGACCAGGCAGATGACCAGGACACTACTTTTTACCATACCTGTTTTCATATGTTTTCTCCCGTTTAACTACCGACAAACAGAGCCGCAGGCCTATAATGGATAAATAGATCCAGATGAGACCACGGAAATCCTTTGTCCCAATAAACCCTATAATATTTTTTAGAATATCGACCTGTAATGGATTAACGTTTTGTGTCTGCCAGTGTCCGATTAGGTTCCTTCATTCGCTAAAAAGATCCTGCCAGTTCCAGATAACGCAGCCTGTTTTCGTGACTTCAAAAGTCTCACAAAGGGGGATAACGTCAAAACCCAGACAAGTGCAGGATCGTGTTCGCACAGTCACCCGGTGAAGCAGGAGCAGGACTAATTTTATAATCCTTGACGCTAAGGGAAAATGCATGGCGATCACCCCAACAAAAAGATTTCTGGCGCTCGTAACAGCGCTGGTCTTTCTCTTTTCACCGGCCCTGGCATGCACCAGTTTCATCGTCACACCGGGTGCCTCCGCAGACGGGTCGATGTATGTAGGTCATACGAATGACGGATTTGGTGCCGGCGTTTCCGGTCATGAGGTTGTAAATGAGACAACCCGGCTGGTCTACGTACCAGCGGCAGATCATCCCGACAATGCGATGCGAGCGGTATACTTTGATCCCAACTCCGGGTCCGATGAACCCACCAGCATCAAGGAGGCACAGGCAAAACCCCTTGCCTACATCCCGGAAGTAAAACACACGTACGGGTATTTCACCGGCAGTTACGGGATCATCAATGAGCACCAGCTGATGTCGGGGGAAGTGACGACCGGAGCAAAAGTGCAGCCTGCATCCGACCCGCAAAACCGGATCTTTTACAGTTCTGAACTCTCGAATATTGCACTTGAACGGACCCGGACTGCAAAGGATGCTGTGACCCTGGTCGGCCAGCTTATCGACCAGTACGGCTTTTACGGAACCGGTGAGACGCTGCTCTTTGCCGACCCAAAGGAAGCCTGGGTTATCGAGATGTGCGGCGGAACTTCGGATGGGAAAGGCGGCCTGTGGGCAGCACAGAAAATCCCTGACGGTGAGATCTTTGTTACCGCCAACACGTTCCGTATCCGTGAGATCATGCCGGGCAATCCCGATCAGATGTATTCTGCCCGCCTCTTTCCCTCAGCAAAGAAGAACGGCTGGTGGAACGAATCGATGGGAAACCTCGACTGGCTAAAGACGGTGAGCAATGGTGAATACTCGCACCCGTACTATTCTCTGGCCCGGGTCTGGAGTCTTGAGCACAGGATTGCTCCCTCCTTAAACCTCTCCCCGTATGTAACTGACACATACTCGAAGGCATACCCGTTCTCACTTGCGCCGGACAAAAAACTCACTACCGCAGACGCTTTTGCTCTCTTCCGGGATCACTATGAAGGCACGGTCTGGGATCTCACCACCGGGCCGGCAGCCGGGCCGTTTGGAGATCCCTACCGCTGGCGGGGACCGTTCGATGATCATGGCCCGATAACCTTAGGCGAGGTAAAACCGGGTGCATGGCCACGGGCAGTTTCTGAAATGTTCTGCGGGTACAGCTACATCCTAACTTTGCCAGTTTGATCCCAATAGATGCAGAAGGTGCAACCTCTCGCA
>JBAXDE010000233.1:0-3853 GCA_037141115.1 Methanomicrobiales archaeon
GTATATATTTACTAAAATATCGATCTTTCCCTTAGTTTTGGAGGGGATACGAAAACTGGGGAGATTTGGTTAGGGTGGAGCGGAGGTCCGACAAACCGGTTACCGGAAATAAGTATGCTGATAAAAAAACAGGGCAAACTATTTCTGCAACCAGTCCCGAATTATCTCTCCTGACACGTATGGCTGAAGATACCCCCACACCCCAACCGTCCACCCCTCCACAAACCGGCCAGAATCCCCGGAGAGACGGACCTCCCCGGCATCATGGCCGCAGACCGCAGCAGAATTACCGACCGCAGGTCCCAAGACCGGAAGAAAAGCCGGCTGAAAAACCCCAGGACTCAAAAATGCTCAGCCTGGATGATGAAGAGACTGAAGCGGATCGGAGTGCTGGCCCGCAACGGCAGTCCCGGGGTGGCGGACGGGGCAAGCCACCGAAGCGGGTCATCGAGGAATGGGCCAACGATATCTATTGTGAATAATGGTGCCGGAGTTCCGGCATTCTCGTTTTTTTATTTTTTTGCACGGTTTTTCCCGGGTGAATCCCTGGCATTTCTTTAGACTTTATATAGAATTATTTTAACCGGGAGGATCCCGGGCCGCACGCCTGTATCATGTCAAGGACAAAAGAGTGGGCGGCTGGAAAGGAATTTTTCATTTTGTTGTATCTTCGACGATCACAGGAGAACTGGAGGGAACTGCAGGTTCTGTAAATCGCATGCCGGGGTTTGCCGACCGGCTGGGTTGATCGGCAGGTCATGCCCATTCGGGTTTACCCCCGTGCGAGGCAGCGTTGCAGTCCTGAAAATAAAATGATCACGCATAAATAACCCCGAATAATACCGTTCTGAAGAGAATTCATGGCAAACAAACGTATCCGTACCGCACTGCCGGTAGTGCTGCTCCTCTGCCTCACGGTGCTGATCCTGAGCGCCGGCTGTCTCAAGGAGAGTGGAGTTACCGTTTCCAGCATCACCGTTGGCGCCCAGAACGTGACAGGAGCCGATGTCACCTTAAACGTAACTACCGATGTGCAGAACACGTACGGGGTCTCCTCCGGAGTCTCCCGTGTCCAGCTCAGGGCCTATGATACCGGAAGCGGACTCGTAGTTGCCGAACAGATCGGCGATGCCGGATATCTCGGCATCCGGGGTTCCGGGTCCATCTCCCAGACCCTCGTCCTCCCCAGGAAAGGTTCCTACCGCTTAGTCAGCACCGTATTTGAAAACGGCCAGCGCAAGGGACAGGGGGAGATCACCGCGTACAATCTTGAGCGGCTTACCCCTGACAACCAGGAGACCGGCCTTACGATCTCCGACATTGATTTCCTGGTAAAGAAAGTATCCGGAGATCGTGTGGACATCCAGACCGATGTCTATTTTACCAACGATAACCGTGTTGCCAGCGGACCGTTCGAGATCGAAGTGAAGGCCAAGGAAGAAGACGCCCGGTTGCTCGCGGACAAGCAGCGGGCCTCAGTTGAGAGTATCCGGCCGGATGCAACGAGGGTATCGAGTGTCACTCTCTCGGTCCCCGACCAGTACAATTATGTTGTTGAAGTGCTGGTCTGGAAGAACGAGACGATCGTCAAGCGTGGCGAGGGGAATGTCCGGCTCCGGCCAGGTATGCAGGTGGACAAGAACACCCAGTTTGTGACAAAGCAGATTGAGACTTCGAAGTTTGTTCAGGATTCAGTTTCTGCGATGTCGATTCCGCAGCCTTACACTACCGCGAAATCCCCGGGCTTTGTTGCACCGCTCGTGGTTGTCGCTCTTGGTTCCCTTGCCGTGCTCGTGCACCTGAGGAGGCGACGAAGATGACTGGTGAAGAGAGTTCCCGGCAAGAGCCGGAAAATCTGTATATTCCTCCCAAGGAGGCTACTGTGACACAAGATCCAAAACCTGCGGATAAAAGACCGGGCAAAGAGTGGCTCGGGTTCGTGTATATGATTGTCGGACTCTTCATCCTGATCGCGGCGTTCCAGCTCTATTTCACCATTCAGGAGCTGATCCGGATATGGATCTCCGACCAGTTCGTGCCGGTCGTCTCGGCGATCTATTATATTGTCGTCATCGTTGTCGGGATCTGGCTGCTCCGGGATTATATCCGGAACCAGTAACTCCTTTTTAAAAAAACCTGTGATCAGCTGAGCAGACTGCTCACATCCACTGTTTTGACGATCTTGATGCCAATATTCTGCATATCCCGGACATTGGTCAGGTGCACCTCTCCCGATGCGGCCCCGGTTGCATCCCCGACAAGCACGACCGGGTAATTGTACGCAATGGCATCAAAGACGGTGGTCCGGATGCAGTTGGGGGTCTGGATACCGCAAACCACCAGGGTCGTTACCCGGAGGGTCCGGAGCATCAGGTCGAGTTCTGTTCCGATAAACGCACTCATCCGGGTCTTCGTGAGCACATACTCCTCTTCCCGGGGTGAGAGTTCATCGATGACCGCTGCCCCGTGCGTGCCGGCAACGGCAAAGGGTTGCTTACGGAAGAGGTCCTCCCTTATGATCTCTACATCCGAACCATCCGGGCGGTGTACCCGCAGGATATGAAAGACCGGCAGGTTTCGTTGCCGGAATTCGGCGAGCACGGACTGTATTTTTGGTATTACGGCAGCGGCTCCGGCAACCTTTAACGGTTTGCCTTCCAGTACGAAATCGTTCTGCATATCGATAATGAGCAGTGCAGGTCTTCCCATGGTCCTTCCCGGTTAGACTATTGATACCCGGAATATAATAACTCTGCAGCAGCACCTTTCCGGAGAACTCTAATGGACCCGTTCCTGTCATTTGCCGCTCTTATCATCACCGGGATCACCGCAGGTACAGCCTCCGGGCTCTTCGGGGTCGGCGGGGGATTCCTCATGACGCCGGTCCAGTACTGGCTCTCTCTCTCGGGTGGCATGGACAGCACGATTGCCACCCGGCTTGCATTCGGCACCTCGCTTGCCGTGATGATCCCAACGATGATCAGCGGTGCCGCTGCACATCACAGCCGGGGGGCGGTGGACTGGAAAGCCGCTGTGCCGATGGGCTGTGCAGCGATAATTGGCGGTCTTGTCGGGGGCACGCTCGCCTCCCACCTGCCGGGCATTGTGCTCCGGATGTTCTTTGCCCTCCTGATCATCGTAATGGCAGTCCGGATGGTCTGGCATATCCACAGCTGCCCGGTCTGCGAACCCCGGGGATCAACCGGGATCTACCTCCTCATTGGTTTTTTTATCGGTATCATCTCGGGTCTTGCGGGAATCGGGGGGGGCGTCCTGCTGGTACCGGTCCTCGTGATGCTCCTTGGCTATTCCATGCACAAAGCGGTTGGCACCTCTTCGGCCTGCCTGATCTTCTCGTCCGCAGGTGCCGTGACGGCTTATATCATCAACGGCTGGGGGGTGGCGGGACTGCCGGTTTACTCGATCGGGTACGTGGATCTCGTGACCTTTGCCATCCTTGCGGCAACAACGATTCCCCTGGCCCGGTTCGGGGTCCGGTGTGCTCATACCTTATCCGGGCGGAATCTGCAGATTGTCTTTGCCGGGCTGCTCATCCTCATCGGGCTGATGATGCTGGTTGAGGGGTAGGGGAGTATTCACCGGAAAGAAAGGGGCCGGGCTTCACCTGATTCGCCGTCTCTTCGTGCCAGGATTGTATCGGGTCACGGGTTTTGGAATCCAAGTAAGGAGAGAGAATAGATCCATTTCAACCGTGGGTCAGCAACCCACAGATCTTATCTGAGTTTGTGAAAACGGCAGGTGTTGTGCTTTGCATAAATGCCCAGCATATCAAAAAATTTATGTTACTGTTTACAGTGACACCAGAGCTGCTGCTGGGACGAACGGTTCTCCA
>JBAXDE010000234.1:0-3850 GCA_037141115.1 Methanomicrobiales archaeon
ATGATTAGAGATCAGGGCGTTTTCGATTTTACAGTAAATTGTTTACACTATCAATGAGTAGTATTCCCCAAGGAAAAATTACTGGATCTTATCGGCAGCTTTGCGGGCGACATCTTTCAATATTTCATAATCAGTTGTTGTACCTGCCATCGAAATGGTCTCAAATACGTTCTTCTTTTTGAAAATTATGGTATAGATCGCAATATCCAGAGGATCTGCAGGCCGTGTTTCGCGAAATGCTATGCTTTCGTCGCCGATTTTGGGAAACGGGATCTCATGCCGAGTGGGGTACGTTTCACCGGAAAGGATCCCTTCAGTCTCGATATCATAGACCTTGCCTATGTTCTCTATGGGATACACACTGATGGACTGACTGATGCCGGTTATATCATCTTTTTCCCGGTTCATCCGGAAGAAGGTCGCCCGGTACCCCTGCTGCCAGCCAAGATCGCGGGCGAGCTGGGATACCTCGCTGTAGGCGATCACTGTCCGGTCTTTGAGCAGGTAATCCGCAGGAACATCCGTTAACTGGAGAGCCATATCCCCCGGTGCGAGAGTTTGACGTGTGATCTCGGGTGAAGGCAGGGCTGGAAGCAGTGTTGTCTGCTGCTCCGGTGATGCCGGAACCTGAGAGAGGCATCCGGTAGAACATATCGCCAGTTGCAGGACAAAAAGGAGTGCAATGAGCCGGCTATTCATACTCGTACCCCATCACCATGCTGGTTTAATATCTTGCCGGAACCTGCATCGAACCTTGCTCATGAGCACAAGCGCTTTATTGGGAGCCGCAGAAGATCAAATACGGTGAGTTTTTGACAAAAACCAGCATTGCCATGCTTGACAAGGATCATAACATCCACCTCATCCCCGGCGAACGTGTGCTCATGATGAGCATTGAGCATTCAGCGATACGAAAAGTCGAAAATGAACGATTTGAAGTGGAGTGTTTCATAAAACTCTCCGTTGAGAATTTCCCTCACCCGCTGGAAGATGTGATCCGTTTTACCTTTGCATGCGCCAAGATGCCGGGTCAGCAGATGATGACCGAACTGACCTTTGTCCAGAATCATATCATCAAGTTCATTTTCGACCAGGGCATGTCCGGTGAACTGTGCGATTGTAATCCTGATGATCCTCAATCACGGGAGTGTGGAATAACAATTTCCTCCGAGATAAAAAGACACATGCTCGCTTCAAAACCGTTTATGGAAGTTCTTGCGCGGTATGGTGCTCTCTCGGATTCGGTAATATTTATCAAGTAACTATAAGGTGTGGATATTTTGCAGGGTTCAGGCTTTTTAAGTGTTGACTCCTGTGGTTATTGGTCCAGTGTCGGTGAACACTGATAAATATCTTTTTCTTGCTATACAGACAACGTGCAAAGACGACTAAATTATGGAGTAATCTCATGGGTGAACCAGATCTGCGCAGTGATGAGTCGGTGCTCGTACGGACGCAGGGAGTGTATGTCAAGTCGATCCCGTTTGAAGGTATTATTACCAACAAACGGATTATCCTGATCGACAGGGCAAAAAAGCTCCTGCCTCCAAAAGAGATCCCGCTTGCCACGATCAAGGATATTGAGGGAGGAGAGAATGCGATCCAGGATCCGGTTGTAACGGTTACTGTGATTACCAGAACCGGCGAGACCCGGCAGATGGTTCTCACGTTCTTCGATTCCGCGGGAGATAACCGGCTCAAAGAACGGGATGAATGGGTTAACACTCTTAAAGAGAATGTCTCAACCTCCTTTGAGCAGGTAATTAGAAAGGTCAGTCCAGGCACTGATCAGCCCCAGCGGAGATCGGAACTGTCTCTGTCTCCACGGATTGAAATGAACAGAACTCTGGTCCAACCGGTTTCTGCCCGTTCTGGTGCAAAAAAAGAGGTGGATCTGATCCACCCCATCAAAAAGATCATTGAGAATGTACCTTCAAAAACCCCGGCCGCAGCAAAAGTGCCTGATGTAATGGCACCGGGATTTGACACATTCTGTTCCCAGTGTGGTAATCAGGTGCCGGAAGGTTCAGGCTTCTGCAACCGCTGCGGATCTTCGATAATCCCGCATGTCAGTACTGACCCAGTAACCCCTGCGGTTCCCGATCACCATGCCCCGGTGCAACCCCCCGCTGACCCGGAAATCCAGACAATAGAGCAACTTTTCAAAAGTTCACCGGTAATAGCCCCTGTCGATACACAACTCTCCATATCTCCCGAACCCCTGGTAGTGCCAGACGCCGTGCAACGCCCTTACTCCCCGCTGTACGATAATCCCCCGGAGACCGTAACCCCTCCAGCACCTGAACCTGTGGTTAAACGGCAACCGCAGAAACCCGTAAAAATGCCCCTTACACCCCGGTTGTTCTCCCCAAAAGAGCTCATCCAGACACCCCTCAACCCGGCCGCCATGCCCAGAGCGGCATCGACCTCGCCACAAAAACCGCGTCGTACATTCCGTATGCCCGTCAAGAAAGTCTTCATAGCGATTGGCGTTATTGTCCTGCTTATTGTGATTGCGGCAGTGGGTATGGTATTTGTTTACCCGATGGTTTCGGGCAGTGAATCCTCAGCACCAGGTCTTGCAACGGGATTCCCTGTGGTCACTCTCACTCCTGTAACCACATCAAATCCTGTAGTCTCCGGCACGCTCGTCATCCCCATTGAAACAACCGCACCCGTTGCGCCCGCTACCGGAGTTTATGCTCATATCAGTTATCTTGGCAGCTGGAAAGGAACCTATGGTCTGCCTGCAGCATTGATGACCACCAAAGATTCCGGGGACCGGTTTTTGGAGATTGAGAATGCGACCGGCCCCGTTCAGGTAACTGCTGAAAAACTGGATGGTTCTACCCGACACGAACTCCTCGTCGAGATCTACAAGAATGGCGGGTTACTGACAACCGGTAAAACCAGTGAAGGATATGGAAAAGTGACCGTGTCCGCCGATGCGACTACCGGTGTGGCACAAACGCCAAAGACAGTGACCGGAAACCTGACTGCTACGGTAACACCCGGAACAAATGTCACCACGGTTAAGACAACATCCTCTCCTGTCACCAATGTTACTACTGCAAAGACAACAGCGCCGGTTACAAAGACCATTACTTCCTCAAAGTAATTTTTTACGATACATTTTTTCATTTCAGAAAATACATGATCGAAGGATAATGTATGAATCCTGAAAACCACTTTCCGCTGAGCACCCCGTTCAAACCCGCACCTGCACTGGTCACCTGGTTTATTATCGATTTCGTATTTCTTATGGTATTTATCCTGGCATGCACGGTACTTCCGGTAATCGTTTCATCTCCGGATGCATTACTCGCCGTAGTTCTTCTATTTTTTTGCAGTGTTGTTTTCGTTATTTTTGCCTACTGGACAAAGCTGTATTACCAGAGCATGTCATATGAGCTCCATGAAGACGAGATGCGGTGGAAGCGTGGAGTCTGGTTCCGTACCACCGGTATTGTGCCGTATAACCGGATCACGAACCTTGATCTCAAGCAGGGCCCTGTTATGCGCTGGCTCAGGATCTCAACCCTGTCCATCCAGACTGCCGGTTATTCAGGGCAGTCCGTTCCTGAGATCCGGATTGAGGCCATTGAACATGCAGAGGAACTTCGCGAGCTGGTTCGTACCCTTGTGCGGCAGTCGGGTTCCAGTGTCCGCAATGATGGTACCGGTACAACAGCACCTGTTCCAATAACAACCGGTTCTATGAGTACCAATCTGCTGATGCTTGATGAGCTCAAAAAGATCCGTTTCCTTCTGGAACAGAAGAAAAAATAAAAAAAATTATGTTACTGTTTACAGTGACACCAGAGCTGCTGCTGGGACGAACGGTTCTCCA